>DAIRCT010000019.1:0-46501 GCA_036796535.1 Ignavibacteriaceae bacterium | reverse complement strand
AGCTTCCTGTTCAGTCTAATGGAATTTCTGATTTCTTCAACTCTGTTAGATTCAGTCGGATGATGCAATCAATAAATTAATATTATAAAAATTTCACTTTTTATTTACGCGTCTCTTTTGATAGCTATACAAAAACATTAGGAAAATGATTAAACACTTAGCTTTTATAATAATCTTCTCTTCTTCGCTATTAATTGCGCAGGAAAAATATTTTATTTATTTCAATGATAAAGGAATCGATAGTAAATTATCATTAAATAAATCAAGCCAGCTTTATAATGAAGCTTTAGATAAGTTATCTTTACACGCTGTTGATAGACGAATGAAATCGATGGGAGACGATATTATAACTTATGACGATATCCCGGTTTCTAAAAATTATACTGAGCAGTTAAATACGCTCGGTATTAAAATTATCCACGAACTTAATTGGCTTAATTCCGTTTCGGCTTACTTAACTAATGAACAAATAAATAAAGTTAAAACACTTCCGTTTGTTAAATCTATTGAAAAGGTAAAGAGAATATACTTTACAAAACCAGATGAGAATAATAGTGTACTTTTCAAAACAAATGGGAATGATTCATTAATTAGATACGGAAATTCATTCAAACAATTAAATTTATCTGACGTGCCAATTGTGCAATCAAAGGGAATAAATGGTAAAAATGTAATCATTGGAATTCTTGATTCCGGATTTGATTGGAAGCTGCACGAGAGTTTGAAGAATAGGAATGTAATTGCAGAATATGATTTTGTTTTTAATGATTCGGTAACAGCAAATCAACCGGGAGATTCATTCGATCAGGATAGCCACGGTACTTTTATTTTTTCGTTGATAGCCGGATATGCAGATAGCGTTATGATTGGTCCTGCATTTAACTCATCCTTTATCCTGGCAAAGACAGAAGATGTAAGAACAGAAACAAATATTGAAGAAGATAACTATGCGGCAGCATTAATTTGGATGGAATCACTTGGAGTTGATATTACAACAAGTTCTTTAGGATATAATATTTTTGATTCGGGATATTCTTATACTTATAATGATATGAATGGAAAAACAGCAGTAGTAACAAAAGCTGCTGAACTGGCTTTTCAAAGGGGAGTTGCAACATTTACTGCTGCCGGTAATGAGGGAAATACAAAATGGAAATATATTATCGCTCCCGCTGATGGATTTAATATTATAGCAGTTGGTGCGGTTGATGAATTTGGGAATCGCGCTAATTTTAGCAGTATCGGTCCAACATCTGACGGAAGAATTAAACCTGATATTGTTGCAATGGGTGTAAACACTTACGGAGCCGTTGCAGGAACAACCAATCAATACAGATTTAACAATGGTACATCTACATCTACACCAATAGCAAGTGGAATAGCTGCTTTACTTTTATCCGCACATCCTTATTTAAAGAACACACAGATAAGAAGTATTATACTTGAAACTTCATCTAATTCAGCAGAGCCAAATAATTTTATTGGGTATGGAATCATCTCTGCAAAAAACGCTATTGAATTTCCTAATCTTGAAAAAGTAAACAACAGTTATGTTTTGCATAAAACTTTTTTTGAGAATATTAAACCACAATCTGCAAAAATTGTTTTTAGTATTGCTAATGATCTTTTGCAGGAATATGATTTGAATAAGACCGGTGATTACGACTATACATTCAGTCTGCCCCAAGCGGTCAATGGAGTGAGAGAAGAATTTAATATTAAATATCTTGATAGTCTAAACGTAGTTCATATTTTACCCGAGGTTGGCAGATATAAATTTATTTATGGCACTGATAATATTTCGGTTAACCTTCAAATATCAAATCCATTTAGTTATTCTGATGTTAGCGATTTTTATCCAAATCCTTTTGTGCCGGCTAATCATAAAAATGTAACATTAAAATTTATATCAACCGGCAATGAATTATTTAAAGTTACGATAATTGATGCTGCAGGACAACAAGTATTTGAGAAAAATTTTCTAACAAACCCGGGTGAAAATTATTTTGAATGGAATGGATTTTCAAATCAAGGTTATCTTTGTGCAAGTGGAGTTTACTATGCACTTATTAATCTTGAAGGCAAAGAGTACGGTAAAAAATTAATCCTGCTTAAATAAAAATTATTTATCTCTAAAAAATTAAAGAGTAATAAAATGGCTCAAATACTTTTTCCAGCTCAGAAGAAATATCTGGAATCTTTAAGGAACGATCATGATAAACTGCGCAAAGAAATGGAAGAATTTGCAGTTGAAAATAATGTTCCCATTCTGGATTGGCATGCCTCAGATTTTATTGAAAAGCTAATTAAGATTTATAATCCTGAACGAGTTTTAGAAATAGGCACAGCAATCGGTTATACTACAATTAGGATAGCAGAGTGTCTTGATAAAAAAGCAGTCATCCATACCATTGAGAAAAGTAAAGATAATATTAAACTTGCCCAAGAGTATTTTCATAAATCCGGATTAGAGAAAAAAATAAAACTAATCGAAGGCGATGCACTAAGCATTATGCCTCAGATGGTAAAGAAATATGATTTTATTTTTCTTGATGCTGATAAAGAAGATTATAAAAGATTATTTGATTACTCAATGCTGTTGTTAAAAAAAGGTGGGGTTATAGTTATTGATAACCTTTTATGGCATGGTTTTACTGCATCATCAAAAGTGCCGCCCAAATACACTAAATCTACAAAGCACATAAGAGATTTTAATAAGATATTTATACTTCAGAAAAACCTTGATTCAATGATAATTCCTATTGGGGACGGAATTGGTTTGGGAGTAAAAAAATAATTTATGGAAATTTTATCAGTAAAGTTTTTAGATGAGATTGAAGATGAGCTTAACCTATCCTTCAAAAAAAAATCAGATTTAGTTTTAATAATTAAAGCTTACAGTTTGCAAGATGATGTTTCAGGATTTGAAAATTTATGTTTTAATGGGAAATATCTTAATGGACTTTTCAGAGTTTTAAAAGAAAGTGCTAATCTGCCAGAAGTAAAAAATGTAGATCACATAAAAAAGGATATTGGTGAAAATATTGAAAAAATGTTTTCACAATTACGTAACATAAATTTGAATCTTGATGAGCAAGAAAAAAATCAATTACAAAATGATTATCTTCAGCTATCGCAAAATTCTCTTCAAAACCTTCAGGCACTTGTTGAAGATTTAGATCACATAAAAAAATATTTAAATATTCTCAAACGAAAAAATTCAAATTAAGTTTTAGCAATCCATTTTTCCAGAGCTGATAGCAAATGCGTCATCGCAGTAATCAAAGATTGATGCTGATCCTCCTCGATATCCTGCAGTATTTCCTTATGAATTTCAATATAAGATTTATTTAACTGCTGAACGAGAAGCTGACCTCTGGTGGAAAGACATACTTTCATATTCCTTCTATCGTTTGGATCAATCTCTCTGATTATATATTCTTTACCAACTAAACCATCGATAATTCTTGTTAGTCTGCTAGGACTAAGATTCATTCTTTCGGCGATAGCTTTGTTGTTTATGCTTTCATCCGAACCAAATAATCTAAGGCATCGGAATTCTGCTTGTGTTAAATTATGTACTTCTGCTAAACGTACCTCTTTTTCCTGACAGTTAGCTAGAAGACTAAAAGTTAGATTTGCTAATCTTTCTGCGTTTTGTTCTAGTTCCATAATTTCCCCGTATGATGAAAGGATTAATAATTGTTTGTGACAAAAATCGCCAATAAAAACAATTAAATCAAGAAGAGAGTTAGACTTTTTAAAATTTATTGGTATTTGTATTCATTTTTTACTTTTATTACAATTTGCCCGCTGCTTAAATTTGTTAGTTCGTAAGCAATTTTGTCAATTAATGAAGGTTTTATTAAACAATTAATTATTGCTTTATCATTAAAATCCGAACTTGAGATTATTGCTGAATATTGATTGATGAGCCGATGAACGTGATTGATATTAGAAAAATCGGAAGTTATTTCAATTAGCTGATATAAATTCAGTTTAACTATTTGGGATTGGCTCAGAACGCCTATTGATGCATTATAATAAGCTTTTCCTAATGGTCCGACTCCAAGTTTGGTTCCGCCAAAATAACGCACTACGATCACTAAAACATCAATTAAATCGAAATGATCAATAGCATTTAAAATCCTTATTCCGGCGGTGCCTTTTGGCTCTCCGTCATCAGAAAATTTTGATAAATCATAATTGATGCGATAAGCAAAACAATGATGAGTAGCATCAAAATATTTTTTACGAATATTTTGTAATTCATCTAATGCTTTCTGTTCACTTTCAACTGGATAAACTTTTGCTATAAATTCAGAACTTTTCTCCTTCAAAGTAAATTCATTGAAATTTTTTACAGTTTTTATTTGTTCGTTAAGCATGAGAGCGACTGAATTAATACTACTAAATTTATTTGTTTATAAAGATCACTATTCCTAAAATAACTGTTTGAATTTTTTAAATCTATAAAGACTACATTGGAAAAAGACACTATAATTGTAAAAGGCGCACGCCAACATAATTTAAAAAATATTGATGTTGAAATTCCCCGCGATACGTTTACAGTAATTACCGGACTTTCGGGCTCAGGAAAATCTTCTTTAGCATTTGATACGATTTATGCAGAAGGGCAAAGAAGATATATTGAATCATTATCTGCGTATGCACGTCAATTTTTAGATATGCTGGAAAAACCGGAGGTTGATTTAATTGAAGGATTGAGTCCTGCTATTTCCATCGAACAAAAATCTGCATCTGGCAATCCGCGCTCAACAGTTGGAACTGTAACAGAGATTTATGATTATCTAAGATTGCTCTATGCGCGGATTGGAATTCCACACTGTTACAACTGCGGCAAACCGGTGACCAAGCAAACTTCAGCACAAATCATTGATACAATAATTCAGAATCAATCCGGTAAAAAAGTTTCCATACTTGCTCCTGTAATTCGTGGGAGGAAAGGGCATTACCGTGAACTCTTTGAGGAAATAATTTCTGATGGATTTTTAAAAGTAAGAGTTGATGGAGAATATTTTGAAATTGAAAAAGGTTTTCATGTAGATAGATATAAAATCCATAACATAGAAATAGCGATTGATAAAGTTAATGTTAGTGAAAAATCACGAAGCCGTTTAACAGAATCTGTTGAAGTTGCACTTAATTATGGAAATGGCATTGTTATTATTGATGAGGATGGAAAAGATAAAATATACAGTCGTCATCTTACCTGTTTAGATTGTGGAATTTCATATCGTGAACTTGCACCGAATTCTTTTTCATTCAATTCACCTTACGGCTCCTGTCCCCAGTGTGAAGGGCTTGGAGAAATAAAACAGCTTGATATTAATCTAATAATTCCGGATTGGGAGAAATCAATTAACGATGAAGGCATTGCAGCACTTGGTAAACCGCGACAGATATGGTTCTTCAATCAGTTAGAAGCTGTAGCACAAAAATTAGGTTTTAATTTTGATACCCCATTAAAAAATCTTAATGAAGAGCAAAAAGATATTTTACTTAACGGCAGTGCAGAAAAAATTCCATTTACCTATAATTATGGTAAAGGCAAACCAGTTACTTATCTTCATAGGTTTGCTGGAGTATTAAGTTATCTTAAAAACTTTTATAATACTACAAGTTCGAATCAGATACGCGAGTGGGTGGAAGCTTATATGAATACAACCACCTGCCCAACTTGTAATGGTGGAAGACTAAAGAAAGAATCTCTGGCAGTAAAATTTCAGGGTAAAAACATCAGCGAAGTAACCAAACTTTCCATCAATCGGGCAGTTGAATTTTTTAGTAGCATTAAATTAAAGGGTAATGAAGCACTGATCGCAAAACCAATTCTTAAAGAGATCAACGAAAGATTAAACTTTTTGTTAAATGTTGGATTGGATTATTTAACTCTTGACAGATCAGCAAGAACTTTATCCGGCGGAGAATCACAAAGAATTAGATTGGCAACACAAATTGGAACACAGCTTGCAGGAGTTTTATATGTGCTTGATGAACCTTCGATAGGATTGCATCAGAGCGATAATCTAAAGTTGATTAATTCATTAAAAAATCTCCGCGATCTTGGCAATACAGTTATTGTTGTGGAACACGACCGAGAGACAATTGAAAACTCAGATTATATTGTAGATTTGGGTCCGGCAGCCGGTGTTCACGGAGGTGAAGTCTGCATTTCAGGTGAAACATCTGAATTGCTGGATTCTAAAAATGGGCAAGAATCATTAACGCTTTCTTATTTAAATAATAAAACGCGAATTGAAATTCCAGATAAAAGAAGAGAAGGAATTGGCAAATCATTAATCTTAAAAGGCGCAAGTGGTAATAATCTAAAAAATGTAAATTTAAAAATTCCACTTGGAACTTTTACTTTAATTACGGGAGTAAGCGGATCCGGTAAATCAACATTGATTAATGATACTCTTGTGAAAATTTTAATGAAAAAAGTTTACGGTAGTAAACTTGTTCCTTTGCCATATCAATCAGTTGAAGGTCTTGAAAACATTGATAAAGTAATTGAAATTGATCAATCACCAATCGGTAGAACGCCAAGATCAAATCCTGCAACTTATACTGGATTGTTTACTCACATTCGCGATTTATTTGCTCAGCTTCCTGAATCAAAAATGCGTGGATATGCTCCGGGAAGATTTAGTTTTAATGTTGCCGGCGGCAGATGCGAAGAATGCGGCGGTGATGGGTTAAAGAAAATTGAAATGAATTTTTTACCCGATGTTTATGTGCTTTGCGATGTTTGTCGTGGCAAAAGATACAACCAGGAAACACTTCAGGTGCTATATAAAACGAAATCCATTTCTGATGTTCTTGAAATGCGCGTTGATGAAGCGTTAGAGTTTTTTGAAGACTTGCCAAGAATAAACAGAAAAATAAAAGCGATTCACGATGTGGGGTTAGGTTATATTAAACTTGGGCAGCAGGCAACCACACTTTCCGGTGGTGAAGCACAGCGCGTTAAACTTGCAACAGAATTAAGTAAAGTTGGTACGGGAAAAACAATTTATATTCTTGATGAACCAACAACAGGATTACATTTTGAAGATGTTAGAATTTTATTAAAAGTTTTAAACAAACTTGTTGATAAAGGAAATACAGTTGTAGTTGTTGAGCACAATCTTGATGTAATTAAAACCGCAGACTGGATTATTGATCTTGGTCCCGGTGGTGGTGAGTTTGGCGGTAAAATAATTGCTGAAGGTACTCCGGAACAAATAGTTAAAAACAAAAAAAGTTTAACTGGTAAATTTCTTACCAAAGAATTAAAGAAATAACTTTTACAAACCCAGTTCCTTAAAGGAACTGGGTTTGTTCATAGCACGGAACTGGGTTTATTAGTGAGAAAGAAACTTGGTTTGTTTTTATGACCTTAAAACAGCAAATCCTTTAAATAATAATTTTGGTCTTGTTGAAATTCACTAACAAATCTTGCATACTCACCGGGCAATTTGAATTGACTCATTATTATTTCAGGCTTTATAAGTAAAGATTTTATTTTCCCAATATACATTGGATAACTTGAAAATTTCCATTCATCTAAATTATTAACTAAACCTGCCCTTAATGGATTACGATGAATATATCTTGAAAGATGAAGCAAATATTCATTATTTGGAATGAGTTTATTCTTGAAACGACCCTGAAATAAATGACCAGTTCTGTTATAGGATTTATTTATTGCTCGAGAATATCCAGTTGAAATTTTTTGCATCGCCAATTCTAAAAACCCATCCTGTTTTACGTGTGTAATAAGATGATAGTGATTGGGCATCAAGCAGTAAGCAACAATATCTATTTTATCCTCAAAAGCATTTTCGATTTTAGATAAAAAATAAAAGTAATTTTTTTCTTCAAAAAAAATCGGTTCTTTGTTGTTACCTCTATTGTAAACGTGATAATAATTGTCTTTAAATGATGGGTTTAATCTGTATGGCAAATTAACCTCTTTAAATAATTCATATAATTTTACTAACCCAGTTTCTTGGAGAAACTGGGTTAGTTTACTTTTCCTAAATTTTAAGGCATTTTACAAACCCAGTTCCTTAAAGGAACTGGGTTTGTTGATCAATAATCAATCAGCTTTAGTAGGATCCCACGAACATCTGAATCCTTCATCCAATCCATCCAATATCTTCATATCGGATTTATCAAGTTCAAAATCAAATACATTTGCATTTTCTATTATGCGTTCTTTACGCGCTGATTTTGGTATCACAACTAAGTCGTGTTCAATTGCCCATCTTATCAAAACCTGTGCAGCAGTTTTGTTATGTTTTTCAGCTATTGGTAAAACTCTTGGGTCATCCAACTTTTTCATTCTTGTTAATGGAGAATAAGCTTCAAGTATGATATTATTTTTATTGCATAAATCAAGCAAATCTTTTTGGTAATTGTATGGACTAAACTCAACCTGGTTCATAACAGGAATTATGTTTGCATAAGAAAACAATTCTTCAAGATGAATTATCATATAATTACTAACGCCTATAGATTTACAGTAACCGGATTCATAAATCTTCTCAAGCGCCTTCCAGCTATCTTTTCTTTTATCTTTAACAGGCCAGTGAATTAAATAACAATCAATGTAATCGGTGTTTAATGTTTTTAAACTTTTATCAAATGCTTTCAAAGCAGATTCATAACCGTGATCATCATTCCAAAGTTTCGTTGTTATAAAAACTTCTTCACGTTTAATTCCTGAGTTTCTAACTGCTTCACCGACTTCTTTTTCATTACCATAAATCTTGGCAGTATCAATGTGTCTGTAACCAGCTTCCAAAGCCCACGTAACAGCGTTAATACATTCTGTTCCGGATTTGGTAAGATAAACACCTAATCCAAATTGCGGAATTTCATATCCGTTATTCATCTTCATTTTGTAATTGATATCTCGTTTCATTTTTCCTCCTTACTATTTGTTCTAATTTTTAATAACCTATAACTTTTCAAGCATCTGAACTCATCCACAACCCTTCTCTTGAGAAGAGAAGGGGGTAAAATCATTGAATTAAAAGTCCCTCTCTTTCTAAGAGAGGGATTTAGGGTGAGTTAAATAAAGCAAAAGTAATAATATTTTTAGAACGCTAATTAAAATTAAAAAACATTTAAAAGTTTAAGTGCCATAATTAATATTGCAATTATCAGAACTACTTTTATCAATCCCTCACCCTTTTTAATTGAAAGTTTTACTCCCCACCAGGCTCCTAATGCAGTGCCTGCCGATAAAGTTAAACCATAGTACCAATTTATGTTACGTGTAAAAACAAAAATCAAAAATGCAGGTATGGTATAAATAAATACTACAAATACTTTATGCATATTTACTCGAATCAAATCCAGTTTCATCAAATTCTGAAATGAAGCCATTAACAAAAAGCCAACACCGACCTGGATAAATCCACCATACAATCCTACTGCTAAAAGTGCCGGAATGGATTTCCAATCTAGTTTTATTTTATCAGTAACCTTAGTCTGTTTTTTCTTAGGTATAATCATTGTTATGACAATAAAAATCATGATGATAGCTAAAATATTCTGAAAAGTTTTATCATCTAACCTGACGGCAAAAACAGCACCAAGAATTGCTCCAGGTAAAGTTAAAGCAGATAAAATTAAACTGTTTTTCAATTCGTAGAAATTTTCTTGTTTAAATGAATAAACTGCCGAAGCGTTTTGAATGAGAATTGATAATCTGTTAGTGCCATTAGCCACCACAGGATCAACACCCAGGAAGATAAGCGCAGGTAGAGTTAACGTTGATCCACCGCCGGCATTAACATTTATAAATGCGGCAGCAGCTCCAACAACAAATAGAATAAGAATTCCGGTTAAGTCAGGCACAATTTCCCTAAAAAAATTTTTGTTAAGTAAAAATAAAATATTTTAGTTTTGATATGAATAAATTTAAATTAAAAAGTAAAATAAATTTATATAGGTACTCTCTATGAATACGATCCGAAAAATATCCTTTGTATTTCTAATATTTTTCATATTTGCCAATGGATGTGCTCAAGACCAGCAGAATAAAATAAGTGAAAAATATGAAAAGCATGAATACTTAATACCAATGAGAGATGGTGTAAGATTATTTACAGCTGTATATTCTCCTCGTGATAAATCTAAATCCTACCCGATTATAATGATGCGCACACCTTATTCTGTTGCTCCTTACGGTGAAGATAAATATACGAGATTTTTAGGCGCTGCTGCCGAGTTTGCTGACGAAGGATTTATTTTTGTTTTTCAGGATGTAAGGGGAAGATTTATGTCTGAAGGTGTTTTTGATAATATGAGAGCTTACATACCGAACAAAACTGATAATAAACAGATTGATGAGAGCAGCGATACTTTTGACACAATTGATTGGTTGATAAAAAACGTTGATAATAATAATGGCAGAGTGGGAATGTGGGGATCATCTTATCCCGGATTTTACACAATTATGGGTACAATTGATGCTCATCCAAATCTTATTTGTGCTTCTCCACAGGCTCCTATATCCGATTGGTTTATTGGTGATGATATGCATCATAATGGTGCTTTCTCTGTTCTGATGTCATTTAATTTTTTTAAATCTTTTGGAATACCAAGACCAGAACCAACAACAACATGGCAAAAACCAGTTGAATATGCCTCTCCTGATGCCTATAATTTTTTCAGAAATCATACACCCATTAAAAAACTAAATGAAGAAATTCTGAAGAATCAAATTCCATTTTGGGATACCATGTCTTTTCACGGTACTTATGATTATTACTGGAAATCACGCTCCAATTTGCAGTATCTGAAAAATATAAAACCAGCGCTGCTAATTGTTGGAGGTTGGTATGATGCTGAGGATATGTACGGTCCGCTTCATATTTATAAGACAATTGAAAAAAATAATAGAGTGAATAATGCCAGAATCATTATGGGTCCCTGGACGCATGGATCCTGGATTTATACTAAAGGTGATTCGCTTGGTGATTTTTATTTTGGCAGCAACACCGCGGACTATTATCGAAAAGAAATTTTACTTCCATTCTTTAAATATTATTTAAAAGGTGAAGGCGATTTAAAGTTAAACGATGCTTATGTTTTTGATACTGGGAAAAATGAATGGAATAATTTTACTGTTTGGCCTCCGACAAATACTGTTGTGGAAAATTTTTATTTACATTCAGAAAAAAGACTGAATAAAAATAAACCGGATTCTGAAAATTCTTTTTCTGAATATATCAGTGATCCATTTAATCCTGTTCCATATACCGCAAAGTTTGAGGATTCAAGAACTTTCTATAACCGTCTTCACTTGATTGAAGATCAAAGATATGCATCAACAAGACCGGATGTAATTACTTTTACGACAGATGTACTGCCAGAAAATGTTACTATTGCGGGACCAATCAGTGCTGATTTATTTGTTTCAACAACCGGTACCGATGCAGATTTTGTAGTTAAAATTATAGATGTTTATCCCGATGACGAAGAAAATCCTGATCCAAATCCAAATAAAGTTAAAATGGGCGGATATCAAAGATTGGTACGTACGGAAATTTTTAGAGGTAAGTTTAGAAATAGTTATGAAAATCCTGAACCATTTATCCCAAACAAAGTTGCTGAAGTCAAAATAAATTTGAATGATGCTTTTCATACATTTAAGGCAGGACACAAAATTATGGTACAGGTTTCGTCATCGTACTTTCCATTCTATGATGTAAATCCAAATACTTTTTGTGATATTTACCATGCGGAAAAAGATCAATTTAAGAAAGCTGAAATTAAATTATATCATTCAAAGGAATATCCAAGCAACATTGAATTCAATATTTTAAAGTAATGATTTCATATTTTGTTTTGAATAGACAAATGCAAATCATAGAACAAGTCACACTTCGACTTCGCTCAGTGTGACTAAGGTTTTGAATTACTCATCATGTCACCCTGAGCGGAGTCGAAGGGTGACCTTTATTTAAAGTTGAAAGGTTTTATTATGAAAAAGATATTATTGCTTATTTGTTTGTTTCTTACTTCTTTCTCCTTATTAACAACAGCACAAACATTTTTTGGAACGGAACCACTCGCACATACATTTTCTATAGTTGCAAGAGATTCGGTAACCGGAGAAATGGGTGTAGCGGTTCAATCTCATTGGTTTTCAGTTGGATCGCTCGTAGCGTGGGGAGAAGCGGGAGTTGGAGTTGTTGCGACTCAATCTTTTGTCAATCCTTCTTTTGGTCAGCGTGGGCTTGAACTTCTTAAAACAGGAAAGACAGCACAACAAGTTGTTAATGAGCTGATCGCTTCAGATGAAGGAAGAGATGTAAGGCAGTTAGCAATCGTGGATTCAAAAGGTAATTCAGCAAATTATACAGGCTCAAAATGTATTCCAGAGGCAGGAAATATTGTTGGCAATGGATATTCAGTTCAGGCAAATATGATGCTCAACAATACTGTTTGGGGTGCGATGTCTAAAGCATTTGAAAACAGCAAAGGACCTCTTGCGGAAAGATTAGTAGCTGCGCTTGAAGCCGCACAGAAAGAGGGTGGCGATATTCGCGGTAAGCAATCCGCTTGTTTACTTGTTGTAAAAGGTAAAGCAACAGGAAATCTATGGGAAGATAGATTAATTGATTTGAGAGTTGAAGATAATTTGGAACCAATTGCTGAGATTAAAAGATTATTAAAAGTTTACCGTGCTTACGAACATATGAATAATGGTGATCTGGCAACAGAAAAAGGTGATATGAAACTTGCAATGGATGAATATAATGCTGCAATGCAAATGTTTCCTGAAAATCTTGAAATGAAATACTGGACTGCAATATCTCTCGCAAATACAGGTGAAGTTGAAAAATCATTACCAATGTTTAAAGAAATTTTTTCTAAAGATAAAAACTGGAAAGAACTTACAAAAAGATTACCGGCTGTTGGTTTATTAACTGTAAATAAAGACGATTTAAGTAATATTCTGAATCAATAATAGTTAAACTTAAATATTAAACTGTTGCGAATATGAAAGCTATCTTTCTAAATAAGAGAGATAGCTTTATTTTTGTATTAAAGATTTAGCATCACAAAAGTGACCACTTGCAAAACGTAAAAAATATTTTTCAAAAACTGATAATACCATTAATTTTTCCCTTGGTGATTTGGTTAATACACTTAATTACATATTTGTTTGATATTTATCCGTATAAACTTGGAATTCTTCCAAGAAACCTGGAAGGACTAATTGGAATTATTACTGCACCACTTATTCACGGCAGCTTTTCACATCTGATTTCTAACACAGTGCCATTGATTTTAATGGGATTGGGAATTTTTTATTTCTATCCTAAAGTAGCATATAGAGTTTTTGTAATTATCTATTTAGGCACAGGAATATTGGTCTGGTTATTTGCACGAGAAGTTTATCACATTGGAGCAAGCGGTATTATTTATGGTTTTGTTTCATTTTTATTTTTTAGCGGAGTATTCAGAAGAGATAACAGATCAATTGCATTAGCACTAGTCGTCATTTTTCTTTATGGAGGACTGATCTGGGGCATTTTACCAGTTGAAAAAGGTGTTTCGTGGGAGTCACATTTATTTGGAGCTATAGTTGGAATAATCCCGGCATTTATTTTTAGAAAAGTAGATCCGCCCAAAAGATACGATTGGGAAGATGAAGAATCAGATACTCCTGCAAACAAATTAGAAGTTTCTTATGATGCAGATAAAAATAAATTTTTAGATGAGTTTTGAACTTGACGGTCATTGCGAGCGAATCTTAGAGCGAAGCAATCCAATAGTAAATTCTAAATAAACAACAGATTGCTTCACCCCGATAAACCTGTCTGCCGACAGGCAAGATCGTGGATTCGCAATGACATATTAAATGACAACAAATAAATTAAAATGTTTTAGGAAATAAAATGAAAAAAACAACAACAGAAACTCGTGCATACCGCACTGAGATGAATGATAAAATCTTAAACTCAGGGTTTAGAGATTTTAATAAATTTTTTGCGCTTGATAATAAAGCTTACATTGATGGTGCACTTCCAGCAAAAACAAAAGAGTTAATGGGATTAGTTGCATCAATGGTTTTACGTTGCAACGATTGCATTTTTTATCATATAGATCGTTCAATACAGGAAGGTGCAACAAAAGAAGAGTTGATGGAGACTTATAATATAGCTTTAATTGTAGGCGGCTCAATTGTTATTCCGCATTTAAGATATGCCTTTGAAGTAATGGATGAAATCTTTAATGAGAAAGGAAAAATCGGATAATGTTAATTGTTCCTAAGCGCATAGTTACTGTTGATAAGAAAGATCGAATATTAAAAAATCATTTTGTTGAAATTGAAAATGGAAGAATTGAACGCATTGCAAAAAATGATGAACATATTTTTAAAAAATATAAAGGAGATGTTTATAGATTCGATGAACTAACTTTAATCCCCGGTTTTGTTCAAACACATGTTCATCTTTGTCAAACATTATTTCGCGGATTAGCGGATGATCTCGAACTGCTTGACTGGCTGCAATTAAAAATATTTCCGTTTGAAAACGCACATAATAAAAATTCACTGCGTGCATCTGTAAGATTGGGAATAAATGAGCTTCTTCTAAGCGGTACAACAACTTTGCTTGATATGGGAACCTTACGTCATCAGAATGTAGTATTTGAAGAGCTGAAAAATTCCGGAATGCGCGCAATTGCAGGTAAATGCCTGATTGATGAAAATGATTTATTTCCGTCTTTCAAATCCGATACAAAATCTGAATTGAATGAGATTTATGAATTAGCAAAAACATATCACAACTCTGCCAATGGGAAAATCAAATATGGTTTTGCTCCAAGATTTGTTTTATCGTGTTCAGAAGAACTTCTTAAAGAATCTTTTGAAATGAAAAAAGATTTTCCGGGCAGTTTGTATCACACGCATTCTTCCGAAAATAAAGATGAGATTGCCGAAGTAAAGCGAAGACACAATAAAGAAAATATTGAGTACTTTGATTCGATTGGTGTAATTGATGATCATTCAGTGCTTGCACACTGCATTCATGTAAATGATAAAGAGACGAAGTTGCTTAAAAAAAATGAAGTGCGTGTCGCTCATTGCCCATCTTCAAATTTAAAACTTGGTTCCGGTATCGCAAATATTCCTAAGTATTTAGATAAAGGAATATCAGTTTCACTCGGTGCAGATGGCGCACCTTGTAATAATAATCTAAGTATTTTCAATGAAATGAGGTTGGCGGCGTTAATTCAAAAACCAATTCACGGCTCAACTGTAATGGATGCAAAAACAGTTTTTAAACTTGCAACTATTGAAGGAGCAAAAGCTTTGCATCTTCAAAATGAAATTGGAAGTATAGAAGTTGGCAAAAAAGCTGATTTAGCTTTATTAGATTTGAGTACAAATGTTCATTCAATATTAGAAAGTGACGAATCGATTTATTCTGATATTGTTTATTCGTCTTCTAGTGATTCTGTTCATTCGGTAATGATTGAAGGTGAATGGAAAGTACTTAATAAAAAATCACTTTTGTATGATCAGCAGGAACTAAACCAAGAATCTAAAGAAGAGTTAAAAAGATTATTAAAACGTTCTAACAAATAAAATTTATTTAGTGACAGAAAATGTTTTGCCACAAATCCGCTAAATAACACAAAAAGGATCAACACGATTTGAAAAGAATATTATTAGCAACTACTAATAAAGGTAAGCTACACGATGTTAAAGAAATTCTAAAAGATATGGATTTGGAAATACTATCTTTTCTTGATTTCGATGGTTATCCTGATGTTGAAGAAACAGGAAAAACATTTTTAGAGAATGCTGAATTAAAAGCTAAAGCAGCATTTGAAAAATATAAGATTCCAGGCATTGGTGATGATTCAGGTTTGGAATCGTTTCAATTAAATGGAGAACCCGGGATTTACTCCGCAAGATATGCAGGTGAAGATGCAGATGATGAAAAGAATAATCTTAAACTAATAAAAAAACTTTCTACTTTACCTGAACCTCACTACGGAAGATTTTATTGTGCGGCTGTTTTTTACGATGGAAAAGATATTAAATTTTCAGAAGGCGAAGTAAAAGGAAGTATTATTAAAGTACCACGCGGTAATAACGGGTTTGGATATGATCCGTTGTTTATTCCCGATGGATATGATAGAACGATGGCTGAATTATCACACGAAGAAAAAAATAAAATAAGTCATAGATTAAAAGCATTCAGCGGATTAAAGAAATATTTAATAAATCTATAATCTCTATTTTATAGCAATTAAAGTCTGTACGGTTCCAAAAGTAAAACTGTACTTTTGGATTTTTTTAAAACCTGAATTTTGTAAAAGTTTTTCAAGATTAACTTTATTATCAAACTCCTCAACTGAATCTGGCAGATAAGTGTAAGCTGCTTTATCTCCCGAAATTATTCCGCCTAACACAGGCAAAATATTTTTAAAGTAAAATCTGTAAATAGATTTTATAATTTTATTAGACGGCATTCTGAATTCAATTACGGTTGCTTTTCCGTTTGGTTTTAATATTCTGTAAAAAGAATTAAATCCCTCCTGAATATCGTAGAAATTTCTTACACCAAAAGCTACTGTAATATTAGTAACGGATTGATCTTTAAACGGAATTTTTTCAGCAACCATTTGAACAAGATAACCGCCTGACCAATCGGATTTTTTATTGAACAGTTTTAACATGTTATATGAAAAATCGGCGCCATAAATTTTTTGAACTCCCAATTTTTTTGCCTGAATCGCTACATCACCCGTTCCGCAAGCGATATCAAGCAGCACAGAATCCGAATTGAATCCGGTAAGCTTTAGAGCTTTCTTTCGCCAATAAAAATCAAGACCGAAGCTTAAAAAATGATTTAGAAAATCATATCTGCCGGCAATGTTATCAAAAATTCTTTTTACCTGTTGTTTCTTTTCACTCATATTCATCAATGTTTTTCATATTCAAATTCTTCTTTACCAATTTTGCGTCTCCACCAGTTAAAAAATATTTTTCCGCTCCATAAAGAAATAATCATAAAAACTAATCCACCAATCAAATCTATTACGTAATGGTACCAAAGATAAACGGTTGAAAAAATTAAAAGAGAACCAATGGGGATAAAAAAATATCTGCTTCTGCTTCTTAATCTTATAGAAAGATACATAACTATTAGTGTAATCATTGTGTGTCCGCTTGGAAAAACATCGCGTTGCACAATTGCTGCGGGATTTAATGTGCCAGTGGTAATGCCTTCAGCAGTGTTCGTCATTTCCCGAAGATAATTTGTGAAATACAATCCTGGTAAGGTTTGGTTTATTGTATTAAAATCATGAAGCGTAAATCTCGGACCAATTCCGGGCAGCAAAAAATATCCGAGGTATGATAAATAAAATCCATAAATGATAGAGAACAATGCAAAGTCTAATGCAATAAATCTATCTTTTCTTAGCAGAGATAGACAGAGTATTATTGGCAAAAGGTAAAACATTCCATAAATAATTTGTAATATTTCTGTCAACAACGGGCTTGAAAACTGATAAAGAAAATGAGTCGGATCGCCACCAAATATCCATCTATCAATTTGAATAAATAGGTAATCATAATCATAAACCCGAATTGGTTTTATCATAAAAAACAATTGACGAAAGGTAATCAGGATAATTGGAGCAATATACCAGTAATGAATTATGCGCCAGATTTTTTTATCAGCAAGTGATTCGAGATAAGAAATAGCAAAAGCAAAAAATATTATTACAATATTAATTAAAATCCAGGTACCGGAATTTTGAATCCTTGAGTGAAAGATAAGATGCAGTGTTATTAAAAATATCGAAAATCCAATGACTACAACATCAAAAGCTTTTAATTTTTTTATGAAGGACTTAATTGTATTCATTAATTATGATTTTGTGAGTTCAAAGGATTATTTAAATTAGCTACAAATTCAGTCAGCTTGATGAAGTCATTCAATTCAAGTTGCTCGGCTCTTAAAGAAAGATCAACACCACAATTGCTAAAATCTATGGATGCAAATATACCATTACTTAATGAATTTTTAAGTGTTTTTCTTCTGTTGCCGAATGAAGATTTTACGATTTGTTTGAAGGTTTCATTAAACTTCGGATCATTTCGGAGTTGGTTAAAACTTATATGCACAACTGCTGAATGTACATTAGGTTTTGGATAAAAAACATTTGGTGAAACTTTAAATGACAACTTTGCATCGCCAAAATAATTTATTAAGGCAGATAATATTCCATAATCTTTGGATTCAGGTTTTGCTGTAATTCTTTTTGCTACTTCTAACTGTACCATAAAAACAGCATCCTTGATAAGTGTGTTGTTCTCAAAAAGTTTAAAAAGTATTGGAGAAGTAATGTTATAAGGAATGTTTCCAATTACTCTTAATTTTTTTCTATCATCAGCTATAAAACTGTATAAATTGACTTCTAAAAAATCAGATTGAATAACATTTAAACCCGGAAATTTGTTTTTTAATTCATCAACCGATCTATTATCAATTTCAATTGCTATAAGATTTAAATTTTTTTCCAGCAACTTTTCAGTTAAAGCTCCTTGTCCCGGACCTATTTCGATTAATAAATCATCTGGTTGCGGATTTATTTCATCAACAATTTTTCTTAGGATATTTTGATCCTGTAAAAAATTTTGTCCGAATCTTTTTAATGGTCTAATCATAATTATTTTTTAAATTATTTTCACAAATAAAATAACAAAAATTGACAGCAAATTTTTTTAAGTTTGTTTAAGAAAATTAAATGGTATAGTTTTCAGGAGTAAACTTTCCAAATCAAAATCCAAAGGAGCTAAATTTGCAGAACAAATATATCATAAGCGTAGATATGGGCGGTACTAAAATTCTTGCCTCTGTAATCAACTCTAAAGAGGGAATTATTGCTCGTCTTAAGAAACCAACTAATATTGAAGCAGGCACAAAAACCTACGTTAAAGATATTGCAGATATTGTTACCAAGCTTATTCAAAATTCTAAATTGAAAAAAGAAAACATTGTCGCTGTATGTCTCGGGGTTCCGGGTTCAGTTAATCCACATACAGGTATTATAGGATTAGCACCAAATCTTGGATTGAAAAATTTTAATATGAAATCTAAGCTGGAGAAAGTAATTCCTTATCCGATATTAATTGAAAATGATGTTAACCTTGGTGCACTGGGAATTAAATATTATGGCGTTGGGAAAAAATCAACAAATATGCTTGCAGTTTTTATTGGTACCGGAATTGGCGGCGGAATAATTATCGATAACAAAATATACAGAGGGAAAAATTTTGTTGCCGGTGAAATCGGGCATATGCTTGTTCAAAAAGATGGACCTAAATGCGGGTGTGGTAAGAATGGCTGCTTTGAAGCTATTGCAAGCAGAACAGCTATAGTTAATAATATTATTAGCGATATTAAAAAAGGCAAGAAAAAAAGTGTTTTATCGGATTTGATTAAGTCAAATCAAAGAATTAAAAGTGGTGCTTTACGGCAGGCAATTGATGCCGGTGATAAGGTTGTTACTAAACGCATTACAGAAGCTTGCGAAACTATCGGTGATGTTTTAGCAAGTATTACTAACCTTATGAATTTTGATATGATTGTTCTTGGCGGGGGAGTAATCGAAGCACTTGAAGATTATATACTACCAATTATTAAAAAAGAATTTCAAAATCACGTTTTAGCTGATTCTGCAAAGGGAATAAAAATCGTTGCTTCCAAACTTGGGGATGATGCAGCAATTTATGGCGGCTTGGCTTTGGCTGAAGAGTTTTTAGGTGTTAAAGTTTAGTTAATATTTGCGAACCTTGAGTGGAAGGATGCGCAGTTCTCGCAAATAGCGCAAATAAGTTCGCTAAGTCCGAATAGAAAAATATTATGATCAGTTAAACTGTGATTCAATTTCTAAAAGTGTTTTATTTAGTTCTTCCCATTTTAATAAAGCTAAATCCAATTCTGATTTTACATTATTAAATCTTGAAGTGGTTTGTTTAGCAACCTCACCATTTAAATAAATTTCAGGATCAGCAAGTTTATTCTCCAGTTCTTTATATTCACTTTCCAGTTTAGTTATAACTGATTCAAGATTGGAAATAGATTTTACTACATCTTTTGAAGCTTTATGCTTTTGTTGTCTAATCTCTGCTTCAATTCGCTTTTGGTCTTTTCGATTTGCAAATACTTTTTTCTCTTTTATTTCATAATTGCTTCCAGTAGATGAATCTGAAAATTCTGAACGTTTCGAAAGGAAATAATCAATATCGCCGGGATAAAGTTTTATAGTGCCTTTTCTGATATCTACAACTTTATTTACTATCGGTCTCAAAAAATCAATATCATGCGAAACAAGTATTAGTGATCCTTTGAAATCTATTAATGCTTTTTGCAAAATCAATTTGGAATTATAATCAAGATGGTTCGTAGGTTCATCAAGAATAATTAGGTTAGCTTTGGTTAGAAGAATTTTGCAAAGTGCAACTCTGCTTTTCTCACCGCCGGAAAGCACACCAACCTTTTTAAAAACATCATCGCCTGAAAAAAGAAATGAACCCAAAAGTGATCTTAATTGTCCAATAGTTTTATCCTCAGCAATTCCATCAACTGTCTCAATAATATCTAAATCGGGATCAAGATTATCAGCAACATCCTGAGCATAGTAGGATACAATAGTATTGTGTCCTAAAATTCTTTCACCGGAATTAAATCCAATTACACCAGCGATAATTTTAGCAAGAGTGGTTTTCCCTGCGCCGTTTGGCCCGACAAAAGCGATTTTTTCACCTCTTTCAATTTCAAAATCAATTTCTTCAAAAACTTTTTTATCGCCATAAAATTTTGATATGGAGACGAGCTTAATTGGAGTTCTACCGCTTTGCGGTGGTGTAGAAAATTTGATGTCAATTTCATTTTTATCTTCCGGCAGTTCAACAAGATCTATCTTTTCTAATTGCTTAATTCTGCTTTGAACTTGTTTTGCCTTTGTAGATTTATAACGAAAGCGTTCAATAAACTTTTGGGTTTCTTTAATCTTTTTTTGCTGCTGCTCATATTGATGAGAAATTAATTCATCTCTTTCATTTTTATATTTTAAATAAGAATCATAATCGCCTTTAAAAGTATAAAACCTGCCAAGAAAAATCTCTAAAGTTCTGTTTGTAACCTGATTGATAAAATTTTTATCGTGCGAAACAACAAGCAATCCACCATTATAAGATTTTAGAAAATTAATTAACCATTCAAGTGAATCAATATCAAGATGGTTTGTGGGTTCATCTAATAACAGAAGATCATTTTGTGAGATAAGAATTTTTGCAAGTGCAATTCTCATTTGCCAGCCGCCGGAAAACTGATCGGTTAATAATTGGAAATCATCTTCAGAAAATCCGAGTCCGAGTAAAACCTTTTCAACTTTAGACTGAGCACTATAGGAATCCAGTCCTTCAAGCATATGATGAACCTCACCAAGCTGATGAGCTAAATCCATTTTTTCTTCATCACTAAGTTTAGGATCATTTAATGAATCAGTAATTAATTTTTCTTTATTCTGTAATTCAATTATATCATTTAAAGCAGAGCTTGCTTCTTCAAGAAGTGTTTTGCCAATGTAAGTAACATTATCCTGCGGAAGATATCCAATAGAAATACGTTTTTGTTTTATAACTTCACCCGACTCGGGTTCAAGCTGCCCTGCGATAATTTTTATCAGTGAAGATTTACCGGTTCCATTGGCTCCAACGAGAGAAATTTTATCACCGGAAGAAATACGGTAATTAACATCTTTAAAAAGATATTTACCGTTAAATTGTAAGGAAATATTAGAAAGGTCAATCATAGATCAAATATATGCGATTATTATTTTCTTAACACTGCAATCTTACCAGTAGCCACATTGTTGCCATCTTTGTCAAATGCGATGACAATATAAATTCCCGTACTAACTAAATTACCGTCAGTATCTTTACCATCCCAAAAAGCTGTTCTGCCGCCGGGGGAAGAAAATTCTTTAACTAATTTTCCGGATATTGAAATAATTTTAATATCTGTATCTCTAATTAGTCCATTAATTGTTGCAAGCTGATTCCCATCATTTAAAATAAGCGGGTTTGGATAAAGATTTAATCCATTAAAGTTTTCAACAGGTAAGATTGAAGGTGTATCAAAGGAAGTTAAACCGGCTTCTGTTCCAACATAAACTCTGCCTGTCTTATCATCAATTGCAATGCTTTCAACTTTGTCTGATAAAAGCGGACTGTTTTTTGAATTTAGTGTTGCAAGTAATTGTGTTCCGTCCGAGCTTAATAAAAATAATCCTTCATTTGATCCAACCCATTTTTGATTAAGTGGATCAACTGCGATTGCATTAATAGTTTGCTGTCTGACAGAAAACGAAGATGAAATTTTTAATTGGGGATTTGCTGATGTTAAAACGGTATTTAGATTAGTGATTATATTTACGCCAAGACTTGTTCCAATCCATAAATCTCCACGGCGATCCAGAGTAATGCTGGATATTGAATTACTTGTTAAGCCATTTGAGGTAGTTAGATATCCCGAAATGTCATCGGCGGGATCTTTATAAGTTCCTTTTTCGTTAAAATAAAATAAACCGGTTTTAGCTTCATCCTGGCAACTGTACCATTTGGTTCCGTTCTGATCAATTACAAGGTTAAAATGTTTTTCGAGTACTCGGTTTTGTTCTGCCGGTATTGTAAAAAAATTCCAGGAACTATCCGGAGTTAACATACTTAAAGTGTTTCTATCAGCAGCCCAGTAGTTTAAAATCCATAAATTATTTTTTTGATCTTCAGCAAAACCAGTAATTACAACAAAATTATTATTAATCGGAATTCCAATCAGTTTTGTATTATAAGAATCAAATCTTGTGATTTTATTGTTTCTAATTCTAACAAATCCTTGCCCCCAATTTCCGGCATAAATGGTATTATCACTTGAAGCATAGACTTCATAATATCCATTCTGTAATAGTTCGGGATAATGTTCGACATCATAAATTTTCCATTCAAAACCATCATAAGCATAAAATCCAACTCCGCCTAAATCTTTTCCACTCGATGACCACAAGATCCCATTTTTATCAACAACCATATTAGGAAATTGATTTGCAGCCGGACCATTTGGAAAGATTAAATTACCATCCTTTAACAATCCTTTATCCGTTGCTATAAAAAGTCCTTTGCTCCTTGAATAAGCCAACTGATTAGGATTTGGTATAACTCTTAAAAATTCAGAGATTGTACTTCCATCATAAAGATAAACCATATCAGGAGTTAGAATATAAAGTGAAGTTCCATCTGCCAGTAAATCAACCACTTGAAGATTTGATGTATTCAGAAAGTTCTGCCAAACACTTCCATTAAAAATTGATATCCCTTTATTTGTTGCAGCTAAAAGGGAATTATTATAAAAAATTATTTTATTAACCGAATTTACGGGCAATCCATTTGATTGATTATAAACATTCCACGATTCTGGTGCAGATAAATTTGTAGCTCCTTGTTTTTGAATAGCAACCCCTGATTCAGTGGCAGCATATATCAAATTATTAATACTGATATTATTCACTTTGATGTTAGAAGAAAAACTACCGAATTTAAAAAATGTATCATAGAACGAATAATTTTTTGCATTGATAAGTGAAATACCAAAATCAGTTGCTATGTAAACTGTATCTCCGGAAATTGTAATGTTATTAATTTTTTTACTCGTTTTATCTGAATTAAAAATATCCAGAATCGAATGAAATGAGTTTGAAGATTGATCGTAAACATCAACCATTCCATTTACGCTGCCAAACCAGACTTTATTGTATTTATCAACATCAACCGTGGTTAATGAAACGCCATTTAGTCCTTGTGCTTTGCTGTAAGTGTTAAATGAATTGTCTGTAGGATTAAAAAAGTAGGCACCGCCTTCTGTTGCTACCCAAAGACCATCAGATGAAATAACCAAATCTTTGGTGTTTTTCATATCGGTATAATTTTTCCAGTTGGAGATTTGTTGAGGGAATAAATTATATGTAAGGAGTAATGCTGTAATGAGAGATACGATATATTTCATTATAAATCCTATTTAAGTTTAACGCAGTAAAAATTTTATCGATATTCTCTCAATATTTAATTAAAAATTAAGTTATTCTTTTAAATTAAAAAGTAGAAAAATTTGTCTATAACATTTTGAAAAGATCAGCCATTTCAATTGCTGTTAATGCGGCATCCCAGCCCTTATTACCGGCTTTTAATCCGGCTCTTTCAATTGCTTGTTCAATTGTATCGGTGGTCAATACACCGAAAATTACAGGTACAGAATATTTTTGAGCCACTTGTGCAATTCCATTGCTGCAAGCTGATGAAACATATTCAAAATGTGCAGTGGCTCCACGAATAATAACCCCCAAACAAATAATACCGTCATATTTTTTCTTCGCTGCCAATTTATCTGCAGTAACCGGAATTTCAAATGCACCGGGTACTTTTATAACTTCAATATTTTCTTCTCTAACACCATGTTTTAACAGACAATCATTAGCAGCTTTTAATAATCCATCTCCAACAAATTCATTAAAGCGGCTAAATACAATTGCAAATTTTTTTGTGTTACCTGTAAGTTTTCCTTCAATGGTTTTCATAATTAAGCCGAATTTCTTAATAGTTGTTTTCTCATTGCTTCTACTTTAGAAATACCTATAGTGTATTTTCCTAAGTTTGTATAATCATTTCGATCACCTCCGTGGAAATCAGAGCCGCCGCTTTCAAGTAAAAAGTATTCATTAACAATTCCACGATAATGTTTAATCTGATAGGGCAGATGTGAAGGATGAATAACTTCAATTCCATCCAGTCCTGCTTCAATTAACTCAACCATAATTGTATCGGGCAAATTTCCGGGATGAGCAATAAATGAAAGTCCACCTGCGTCGCTAATTATTTTGAATGCACTTCGTGGTGAAACGTGAACCTTTCTTTCGTATGCAGGGCAACCATTTCCAATATATTTACTAAATGCTTCAAAATAATTTGTAACTAACCCTTTTTTAACCATAGCTTTTGCAATGTGCGGTCTTCCGACAGCAGAATTTTTGGCAACATCCATAATATCCGACAACTCAATACTTAAACCAAGCGCATTTAATTTTTCAGCAATCCTTGCCGCGCGTTTAATTCTTTCGGCTCTAAAAAATTTTAAGTAATCAGCTAATTCCTTGTTATTTGTATCAATAAAATAGCCAAGAATATGTACTTCACGATCTCTTATATCAGAACTGATCTCGAGTCCCGGTATTACCTCCACACCGTTTCGTTTGCCAAACTCAATACCTTCTGCAATTCCATCAACAGTGTCATGATCTGTAATACTGATTAAATCAATTCCAGCTTCTTTAACTTTTAAAATCAATTCTTCAGGGGTGTGTTGTCCATCTGAATAATTTGTGTGCATATGTAAATCAATTTTTCTGTTCATTCTTAATCAAACATTTCCTTAAATTTTTCGTAATCAATTATTCTTAATTTAGAGCCATCTAATTCAATTAATCCTTTTTTAGCGAATGAGTGCAAAGTTCTGGAAATTGTTTCGCGTGAAGTACCTGCCATATTTGCTAATTCCTGCTGAAAAGGAAGATGATCGATTTCCACAATCCCTTGTCTTATTTTTCCAATATCATCAGCCAATTGAAGCAGTACCGTGGCGACTTTACCTTCAGCATCTTTAAGAGATAGAGCTTTGATTTTCATTGTAGAAGCTCTGAACCTCTTCGTCAGTTCAGTTAATAATGCTATTGAAATTTCAGGATATTTTTTAAGCAGATCTAAAAACTCAGTTCTCTGGATGATGAATAATTTTGAATCTTCGATAGCAGTAACCGTGGCGGATCTTGCCATGCCGTCTAATAATGACATCTCACCAAAAAAGTCTGATTCATTAAGTATGGCAAGTATAACTTCTTTCTGATCATTACTTGACCTTGAAACTTTGACTTTCCCTTCTGTAATTACGAATAAAGCTGAACCCGTTTCTTCTTCAGAAAGGATTACGCTATTTTTTTTATAGGATTGAATTACACCGGATTTTAAAATTTTTTCCAACGTATCCTTATCCAAATCCGAAAAAATAGGTACGTTTTGTAGGAAATTATTAGATTCTGACAAAATTTTACCTTTCGTTAAAATTATCTTTCTTCAAAATACCCTTGAGGTATCCGAAAGTCAAATCTGATGACTATCACTAAATTACTAAGAATTTATTTAGGATAGAAAAACTAGTATTCCATATTTTTTTAGCGGTTTTATAATTGTTTTTTAAGCTTAGTGTGTCTATTTTAAGCGGCTTAATTTTCAAAGTTAATTAATACGGAGAGATAGAAATTATGGCTATGATGGCCAAAATGAGGAGTTTAGCTCCTGCATTTATTTTAACAGTTGGTGGTTTGTTCGTTTTGTTTATGGTAATTTCAGATTCTAATGTTCTTCAAGCTATTGGCGGTGGAAGAACAAATAATCTTGGTTCTGTAAACGGTGAAAATATTACATATCAGGAGTTTCAAAATGCGCTTGATCAGCAAATTGAAAATCAAAAAAAGCAAAGCGGAACTGACCTAGATGAAAATCAGATTGAACAGCTGCGGGATCAGGTTTGGGATGCATTAGTTACTCAAAAAATAATTGCTGATTTAATAAAACAATATGGTATTAAAGTTTCAGATCAGGAAGTTAGAGACATAATTTTAGGTGATAATCCACCTGAATTTTTGAAAAAGAATTTTGTTGATTCGCTTGGTAATTTCAATCGCCAATTGTATGAAGACGCACTTTTTGATCCCCGTAACAAGAAAGCTTTGGTGCAGGCAGAGGATCTTGTTCGTCAATCCAGATTAACACAAAAACTTCAAAGTATGATTCTTGCATCTGTAACAGTTGGTGAAGATGAAGTTAAAAGAAGATATTTAGAGCAGTATACCAATATTGAAGCTGATTATGCCTTGGTAGATCTAAATTTGGTCTCAGATGCTGATGTAAAAGTAACTGATGATGATTTGAAAACTTATTACGATAAAAATTTAAATAACTATAAAATTCCACCTCAGAGAAAATTAAAATTTGTTCTATTCAAAAACACTCCTTCGGCAGAAGATTCACAAATTGTTTATAATAATTTGAATAATGTAAAAAAATCAATTGTTGCCGGTGATACTTTAGGATTTGAACAACTTGTTAAAATTTATTCTGAACAACCATTTTCTAAAGATACTCTTTCAGTTCAAGCTTTAACTCCAGAAGTTGTTTCAGCTTTTAATAATTCAAAAGCCGGCACAATCCTTGGTCCTTTTGCAACTCCGCAAGGATATGTTCTTTATAACTATTTAGGCAGTGTAAACTCAAAAGATATTTTTGCAAGAGCATCACATATTTTAATAAATCAATACGGAAATGATGAAAAAAATCTTGGCGAAGCAAATAAATTATATAATCGATTAATTGCTGGTGAAAATTTTGCTGCTTTGGCTAAAGAGTTTTCAATGGATCCGGGTAGTGCTCAAAAAGGCGGTGACCTTGGTTATTTTGGAAAAGGAATGATGGTTAAAGAATTTGAAGATGCAGTTTTTAATGGTAAAGTTGGTGAAGTTCAGAAACCAATAAAAACTAATTATGGTTATCATATAATTAAAGTAACCGATAGAACCGACAAGAAATATATCGTTGAAAAGATAGTAAACCAGGTTAAACAATCAGCTAGCACAAAGGATAAAAATCTTAATGCCGCTAATGATTTTTCCTATCTTGCCAAGAAAAATGAATTTGAACAAGAAGCTGATTTAATGAAATATAAAGTTCAGGAAACACCACTGTTCTCCGAAAATTCAGTTTCTATTCCTTCTATCGGAACAAATGATAGACTTTTAAAATTTGCTTTTTCTAACAGTGTTAATACAATTAGTGATCCTTTTAAAATCTCCGGTGGTTATGTCGTTGTAAAAATTATCGAAAGCACTAGTGAAGGATTCAGACCATTTGAAGAATTAAAACAACAGTTAAAACCTATTGTACTTCGTGAAAAGAAATTTGAAAAATTAAAATCAATTGCTGATGATCTTTACAAAAAAATTAATGGAGATTTAAATAAAGTTTCATCAATCAATCCAAAAGTTACCGTACAGCAAACCGGAAATTTCACTCCTGCCGGCTCTATACCAAATATTGGAAGAGATTATAGTTTTATAAATGCTGCAATGACTTTAAATCTAAATAAAGTTTCTGAACCTATTAAAGGTGTTAGAGGATATTATTTAATCAAGGTTACGCAAAGAACTCCTTTTAACTTAAACGAGTACAATGCCAAGAGCGCAGAAATCCGAAATATGCTGCTTCAAGAAAGACGCAACGCATTCTTAAGTCAATGGATAAGTGATATTAAGAAAAGTGCTGATATTGTAGATAATAGATATAAGTTTTTCGGTCAATAAATAATTTATTTTTAATAAAAACCCCCAATTACTGTTTTGCAGCATTTGGGGGTTTTCTTTTTTAAAAATAATTGTCAAGTTTGATATTAAAATATGGAATTATTTAAATGATATTCCGAACTATTATAATATTTCTTTTCATTACCTCTTCGTTGATTTTTTCACAGCATAATGGCAAAAATTTTAGTTTGTTTGCCGGTGTAGATTATATAACAACCGCACAAATATTTTTAAATCCCAACACATCCGATATCATTTTAAAGAACAAATCTTTTGAAATAACAAACTTATATTCGCCAGTTATTGATTTTAGATATAAAATAAACGATGATTTAATCCTTGGCATCAGCTCCGAATATATTTCTAAAAGCCAAAAGGGAAGGAATCTTTTAGTTAACGAGGGAAGTCAGCAGCTTGCTTTAGAAGTTGATGATGGAGTCGAATTTATTCCGATTGAAATATCTGCTTATTATTTTTTACCGTTTTCTACAAATCAATTTAAATTTACTATGGGTGCCGGAGCGGGATATTATTTTGGCAAACAAACAAGAAAATTCGGTGATACAGAGATTGAAAAAATCAGCAGCAAAACCACTTTGGGTATCCTTGTTTCGGTGGGAATGGAATATTTATTATTTGAAAATTTAGGATTAAGATTTGATATGAAGTTCCGTGATCCTGAGATTACACTTTCAAACAAATACTTAAATAATATCGTTAACTATAAAGGATCTGTTATAAAATTGGCAAAAGATACTTTTGATTCCAAAATAAATTTGGATGGAATATCTTTTTTGATTGGAGCGGCATTTCAATTTTAATCTCTTCATAATATCTTATAGTTAACTTTTTAATTTTATTATTCCTGTAATATTTTATAATTCATATTTGATGAAAAAAAAACTTGTATTCTTAACTGGCTTTATGGCTTCTGGTAAAAGTACAATCGGACCAATCCTTGCTAATACACTCGGATGGAATTTTTATGACCTGGATAAAGTAATCGAAGAAAAAACAGGAATGCTAGTTAGAGAAATTTTTGAAAAGCATGGCGAGCCATATTTTAGAAATCTTGAAAAACAATCTTTGCAAGAAGTTCTGCTGCTTAATAATTATATTATTGCACTTGGAGGAGGAACAATTGCTGATCCGGTTAATCTGGAAATGATAAAATCAACCGGATTATTAATTTATTTGGAGTCTTCACCTGAAGAATCATATAAAAGACTACGATTTAAAAGAGATAGGCCAGCTTTTCTATTTAATGGTGAACAAGAACCGACCAAAGCTGAGTTTATAAAAAAAATTAATGAACTGCTTTCATCGCGCCAAAAATATTACGTTCAGGCAGACGTGAAGATTAATACCGATAACGCCCGGGTAGGTCAAACAGTTGATAAATTAGCTGCAATTATTAAGAAAGAGTTTAATCGTGAAATCAATAAAAGTTAAATTATCAGAAAAAAGTTATCCAGTTTTTATTGGAGAAAAATCCTTATCTCTATTAACTGAAAAAATTAATTTGAGTTCAACAACAAAGTGTCTTTTGATTCTTGATAGCAATGTTGAAAAATATCATTCCGGTTTTCTCAGAAACATATTTGCAGATTTAAACTGTAAAACATTTAAGTATTTATTTAAAGCCACCGAACGAAATAAGAGCTTAATAGAAGTTGAAAAAATTTATAGCTTTTTAAGTAATTATTATTTTGATCGTAATTCGATTATTATCTCTGTTGGTGGAGGTATTACCGGAGATATCAGTGCTTTTGCGGCAAGCACTTTTATGCGAGGCATCAAATATTATCAAGTGCCAACCACTTTACTTGCTATGGTCGATAGCTCGGTAGGTGGAAAAACCGGTGTAAATTTTAACAATAGAAAAAATCTTGTTGGTACATTTTATCAACCGGAGAGTGTTTTTATAAACGAGATATTCTTAAAATCTTTACCAGTAAAAGAAATCCTATCTGGTTCAGGGGAAATTTTTAAATATTGTTTTTTAGCGGATGATAAAAATTATTCATTGTTAAAGACTAATCTATATAAAATTTTTAATAATCATACTTTTGATACTTACAGAACAGTCGAGAGTTGCCTAAAGATAAAATCTAATATTGTCTCTCAAGATGAAAAAGAGATTACGGGGTTAAGAAAAATTTTAAATCTTGGACACACTTTTGCACATGCTTTTGAAATCCAATCAAATTATAAATTAAAGCATGGCGAAGCTGTGATTGCAGGAGTATTTTGCGCATTGTTCCTTTCAGAAAATTTAGGATATATCTCTCGGGAAAGACTGGATAAATTTATTTCTGATTTTAACTTTATCAAGTTGAATAAAATAATTTATGATCTGGAAGAAAAGGAAGTTTATCAAAAAATGGTCGGGGATAAAAAAAATCTTTACGGGAAGATAAAATTAGTTTTATTAGAAGATATCGGTAAAATAATAGTTGATGTGGAAGCTGATGAAGCACTAATAATTGATTCTATTAAAAAAATGAAAAGATTAATTTAGTTCAGGTTTGGTTTAAAAAAGGAAACTGTCAGGTTATGAGGGCGAAACCTGACAGTTTTGTGTGTCATATTGGAGGGATGCTATGCTTAAACTATTTCGAAGCAGTTATTAGCAATCTAAATGCCATTATTTTAACTTCTTAATGTTGATTTTGGGCTAATTATCATCGGTAAATAATTCAACTTGGAAATATTTACGTGTGAAGTTTAAGTTAGAATGGATCGTAAAAGGTTGAGAGAAAAGAAAGAAAAATTATAAATCTATTTTATAAAGCATAATAAATTGGAAGGAACAATGACTAACATTTTTTTAGTATCACTTTAAAGGTCGTGCCTTCTCCCGGAGATGAACTCTTTACAAAAATTTTTCCACCATGATATCCTTCAATAATTCTTTTGGACAAGCTAAGTCCTAAACCCCAGCCGCGTTTTTTGGTACTATAACCCGGTCTGAATACATCTTTTCTTCTTCTTAAATCAATTCCTTTTCCATTATCCGAGACCTCTATTTCAACAGCTTTCTTAGCTTCGGTTATATTAATATTTATTTTACCGATTTTATTTTCAATAGAATCGAGAGCATTTTTCACAAGGTTCTCAAGCACCCACTCGAACAGCTCGGGATTAATTTTTGCACAAAGTGTCTGGTTGCCGGTTAATGTAAGCTCAACTGATTTACCAGTTTGCGGCAACCTCCGGTTAAAATAATCAATTACTTTTTTAGCTTCTTCATAAACTATATGATTTTTGATTTCAGGTTTAGAGCCAATTTTAGAAAATCTATATGTTATCTTATTTAACTTTTCAACGTCACTCGAAATTTCCTCAGTTATATCAAGAACCGCATCTGGTTGTTTATAATTTAATTTTAGCATCTCCAACCAACCCATCAGACTGGAAATTGGTGTTCCAAATTGATGAGCGGTCTCTTTAGCCATGCCTACCCAGATATTACTTTGCTCGCTTCTTTTGATGTAACTAAATCCGATATATCCTATAATGATGAAAAGTGCAGCAATAATAATTTGAAATAGAGGATAATATTTTAATCGAATAATAAGATCTGAATCTCCATAATGAATTCTTTGTAAAACGATTGTATCAGCATATGTAATATTTATTGGCTGATGAATTTTATCCATCTCTGAAACTAAGCTTTCGAGGTAAAGCTTTAAATTTTCTTTGGATAGGGTAGAATCAAATTTTACGTTTCTTAAATCAGCTTTATTACTAAGATTTATTTTATTTTCTTTATCAGTTAAAATTACAGGGAAATCAATTGGTTTAATTATGTTATCAAAGAGAAAGGTAAGATCAACATCCATTGAAGTAGTATTGGCAATATATTCCATGCCTCTTGCGTAAAGCTTTACAATTTCTCGTTCTCTATCCTGAAGTTTTGAAACGAGTGTTTGAGTATAGTAAAGAGTACCTGCAGCAATTAAGAGAGCAATAAATAAAAGTAAAATTTTTAGATTTAATGAAGCAGGACCACCGGACATTTTCATATTCGATTCAATCTGATTTTATTGTTTACGCAAAGATTAAATTATCAGAAGGTAAAATCCAGATTAAAATAAATCAATAAAATATTTTTATTTGTTTAAATAGAAGGTTTGTTTCCTTTTAGGACCAACTGAAACGATATCTATTTTTATTCCGGATTGTTTTGAAATAAATTTTAAATAATCTTTAGTTTGTTTTGGCAAATCATCATATCGTTCGCAGTTTGTAATATCTGTATTCCAACCATCCAAAGTTTCATAAATAGGAGTAACGTTACTCAAATATTCAACATTAGTAGGAAAGGTTTTTAATTTTTTGCCATTTAACTCATAACCAACACAAACATTAATTTTTTCAAAGCTGCTAAGCACATCCAGTTTGGTAAGTGCTACTGATGTAATTCCGTTTATCATTTTGGAATAAGCCACAAGAAAAGCATCAAACCAACCACAGCGGCGTGGTCTGCCCGTGGTTGCTCCAAATTCAACCCCAATTTTTCTTAATTTTTCGCCTTCCTCATCAAGCAGTTCTGTGGGGAAGGGACCATTTCCAACGCGAGTTGTATATGCTTTTACAATTCCTATTACAGAATCAATTTTTGTTGGTGGAATTCCACTTCCGGTGCAAGCCCCTCCAGAAGTAGGGTTGCTGGAAGTAACATATGGATATGTTCCATGATCAATATCTAAGAATGTTCCTTGTGCACCTTCCAGTAAAACAGATTTTCCATTTTCCAACGATTGATTTAAGTAAGAAGGCACATCTTTAATATATTTATCAATTGCGGAGTCGAACTCAAGATATTCTTTTACTATTTCATCAACATTTAATCCTGCGTGCTTGTGTATCTTTTCCAGGATTTCGTTTTTTTCTTTTAGGTTAGTTCTGATTTTTTTTTCGAGTTCGGTTCGATTTAAGAGGTCAACTATTCTGATTCCTTTTCTTGCGTACTTATCTATGTAGCAAGGTCCAATCCCTCTTCCTGTAGTTCCGATTTTATTATCGCCACTTTCACTAATTGAATCAAGCAGTTTATGATACGGCATTATTAGATGGGCGTTTTGACTGATATACAACCGACCATCAACATTAATATTATGACTTTCTAATAATTTAATTTCATCAAGAAGTGCCGTTGGGTCAATTACAACTCCATTACCGATTACGCAGATCACATTTTTTCTTAAAATGCCCGAAGGGATAAGATGTAGGATATATTTTTCATCTCCAATTTCGACGGTATGGCCGGCATTGGCTCCACCTTGATAGCGAACAACAATTTCAAAACCTTCGCTAATCAAATCAACTATCTTGCCTTTTCCTTCATCTCCCCACTGTGATCCAACAAGAACTGTAGCGCCCATTAAATTTCCCTGATTATTTTAGTTTAAGCAAAATAAAACTCCGAATTTTTCAACCCGGAGTTTTAAAGTTATTAGATTATCTTATAAAATCAACCAAAGCTTTTTACAGCTTCTTCAACTGAATCATAGGACTCAAAAATTGTTATAAGTCTTGTAATAATTAACAAGCTTTCAATTTTATCAGTCACATTAACCAGTTTCAAACTTCCATTTTCTCTTTTCATAGTAGTTAAACCACTGATGAGCATACCCAAACCAGAACTGTTCATAAATTTAACTTCACCGAGATCAACTATTACATTTTTTTTGCCCTCTGCAATAAGATTGTGTAATAATTGATTAAACTCTTTTGTATCATCGCCGCCCATCACATTACCTTTAAGTTCGATGACAACGGCATTATACTTTTCCAGAACTTTTGTTTTCATTATAAATCTCCAAAAATTTCATTTTTAATTTACTTAAGGGAATTAACTCATGCAAGCAAAAATTTAAATTCTCCTACCGATTATCAATTTAGTTAATATTGATCAAAATTATTATTTATTTTTCGGAACCAAATAATCAAAACGACGTCTAAAACTATGAATTCTGAAGAAAAAAAGGATATGGAGCAGCCAAAAATATTAGTACTGGATGATGATTTTTCATTAATAAAAAGGTTTATTGATGGGGAAGAATCAGTTTTTGGTGAGTTAGTAAAACGCCACAAAGATAAAGTACGTAATATTGTTTATATCACACTTACCAGCGCCGATTTGGTTGATGATATTGCTCAGGAAGTTTTTATAACTGTTTACCGTAACTTAAAAAATTTCAGATTTGAATCTCAGTTTACCACTTGGATTTATAGGATTACAATAAACAAGTGTAAAGATTATTTAAGGAAAAAAAATATCAGAAAGATATTTATTCCTTTTAAGGATGAAGAAGAAGAGCCCGTTTTTGAAAGTATAAATGAAGACTCGGATATTCAGCAAATTGTTAGAAATGCTATTGATTCTTTGCCTGATAAACTTCGAATTCCTATTATGTTAAAAGATATCGAAGGATTTAGTTATCAGGAAATTGCTGAATCTATGCAATGTGAAATTGGTACTGTTAAATCAAGAATTTTCAGAGGAAGAGAAGCACTTAAAAAAATACTTCAACCTCTTGAAAAGGAGTTGATGGAATGAAAAATTATTATAAAGATAAAGAATTATTATCCGCTTATATTGATGGCGAACTTTCTCAGGAAGAAAAGAAGTATATTGAAGAAAAAATTAAATCTTCATTACAACTACAAAAAGATCTTAGCGATTTAAAAAAGTTAAAGAATCTTACATCCAATTCTATGGCTCGTGTTTCAGATTCCCCGTTCTTTGAAACGCGTTTGATGGCCACTTTAAATCAAAACTCATCCAAAAAATTTAGATTAAAAAAATGGGTCCCGGTAATTGCTCTTTCAGTTTTTACAATTGGATTAATGTTTTTGCTAAAGTTTAATCCAGACTTTATTAATAATTTTTTTGAAAAACAAAAATCAAATCTTGCCGGTTTTTATAAAGAAAACTTACAGCCGCTTCTTTACGCAGCAAACTTAACAAACGAAGACATATTCAATTTTGCTATGTATCAGCAGCTTCCGCTTGATAGTAACAAACAACAAATATTAAAACTTGGTTATGATCCAAAAGGTGCAGAATATTTTGAAATTAAAAAGTTTAGTGATGATAATAAAATACAGTCGGAGGATAATTTTAAAAAATTTGTTTCCGCTCTTAAACTAAATCAGAATGAAGCCGAACAGATTGATTCCATTATCGGATCATATTCAGAGCAGCTTTCCTCGATGGTTTTGGTTAATGATAAAAATTCTGTAGCAATAAATCCATCTTTATGGAATACAAGAAAGGCGATTCTTGCCGATATAATTTCCTTTGCACAAAAACATGCTTCAGATAATTTTAATCGAATTGTTCCAGTTGAAATTGCAAAAATTGATCCCGGTTCATTAACACGCATTGTTAATGAGTCCCGAAGTATTAAGGATAATCAATATATCTTTTTCACTCCAGATTCTATCTTTAAAGATGAATTTGTTTTTGATATGAAAGAATTTAAAAAGAATATGAAGAAGATGGAGGTTGAGCTTAAAAATTTGAATAAAGAACAAAAGAAGATTCAGAATTTTACATTTTATGTTGATACTACTTTTAATCATAGTAAAAATAAAAGCAAACAATCACAGCAATTCAGAGTTTTTGCGGATTCCGATTTTGTTAAAGTAACAGTTCAAAATCTTAATCTGCCTGATTTTGATTTTGAAAATCTTAACATCCCAAATTTTGATAGTATAGCTGCAATTATAAACGAAGCAACCAAGAACTTGCCAAACTTTAAAATGCCAGAGCCACCAATGCCTTTTAATAACCGTGGCTATAATGTTGATGGTAAGCCGGAAAAACAAAAGAAGCATATTAAAGTTGAGATTAATCTGGATTCATTAATGAATTTAAAAAATATCATAGCAGATTCAATCCGTTCTAAACAACTTAATAAGCTTCAACACCACAATGATTCTTTAAACAAAGATTTTAATTATTTATCAACTGATAGTTTAATTATTCTTCAAAACAATGAACTGAAAAAAGAGATGGATAATCTTAGGCGCGAGTTAAAGAGATTCCGTGAGGAAATGAAAAATTATGATAAAAAAGATGATGGTAATAATCAGAAATACTACCCTGAAATAAAAAACGATGAGTCACCAGCAATGGAAATTTGAATCTAACAAAGCACTAGTCTAAACGAGTTTATTTACCTTCCGCCGATCAGATAATTTTGCCGCTATTCAAGTTATAGCCCTTCTGTAATTGTTTTCTTTAAAACAATACTATTTTATTTTATTTTAGCTTAAAGAATAACAACAAATTGACTTAACAGATTGAACTATTTAAATAGTAAAATAAATTTTAGTTTTGGCCTGATTATCCCGGGGATACTAATATTTATATTATTTATTTATAGAATTTTCTTTTTCGTTAAAGATTCATTTTTATTTTTTCTGATAAATGATTTATTAGTTATTACCTCCTTTGTTTTATTATCAATTCATCTTCTCAGGATTATTCGTTCAAAAAATCCTACACCCTCAAATCTTGTTCTTAATATTGGTGTAATTAACGCATTTACATTTTTGGTAATAATTTTCTCTGAAAAAATTCTTAATCTTTTATTTGAGAATTTTTCGAACAGAATAAATAATCCGGGATTATTTGAAAGTATAATTTATACCTTATATGCGTTAATGTTTTTTTTAATTACCGCTTATTTGCTTATAACCTTTAAGGAACTTTATTTCCAAAATCAGGATAGAAGAAGAAATAATCTTTTTATTACTATGCTGGTTTTCATGGGCTTAACTTCTATCAGTGCATTTTTATTCCCTAAGCCACAAGAAAATTATATCAACAATGCATTCTTAATTATTTCGGTAATTCTGATTGTTATAAATTCAATTAGAATATCATGGATTGCATTCATAGTAAAGAAAGAGAAAATCTCTTTGCTGTTACTATCTATAATAATTTTAACGTTATTTATTCTTAATCTGACAAACAGTGGGAAAGAAGATTTTCACGGTGCTGTTTTATTAAATTTTTCTCCAAGCTTCCAACAGTTTTTTAATTTAATTCTTCTATACGGAGCAATTTATTTTAGTGTTTTGTTTTTCACCACATTATTTCACATACCAACCGCAGAAGTCTTTGATCGAAAAGCAAAAGAGGTTTCATCGCTTCAATACTTTAGTAAACTAATTACTGAGGTTTTGGATTTTAAAGAACTTGCTGAAACAATTACAGATATTGCAACAAAAGTTAGCAGCGCTGATGCTTCGTGGATAGTTTTGAAAGAAAACAAAGATTTAAAAATAGTCTCCAATAAAAATATTGCTTTAGTTGATGCTGATTTAATAAATCAATATTTGTTGGAAAGCGGAGTTTGTGAAAAAATAAATGAAACTAAAATTTGTAATCTGAATAAGTTTCCGGGAAAATCTCAACTTTCTGAAAAATATGGTAGTGTTGCAGTATCACCCCTTAGAAGCTACAACGAAATAAAAGGATATTTAATTGCTGTCAGAAAAAATGAGCTAATTTTTTATGAAGAAGATAAGACAGCTCTAAATACGTTTTCAGATTATGCCTCGGTCGCAATAGAAAACTCGCTTTTACTGGAACAGTCAATTGAGAAAGAGAGACTTGAAAAAGAATTAGATGTTGCAAGAGATATACAGCGAAAAATTCTGCCTCTTAAAGATCCGGAGTTCGAAAGTTTATCTGTTTCTTCGGTTTTTATTCCTGCATTTGAAGTGGGTGGAGATTATTATGATTTTTTCGAAATATCAGATAAAAAAATTGGATTTGTTATTGCTGATGTATCCGGCAAAGGAATTTCTGCTGCATTTATTATGGCAGAAATTAAGGGAATCTTTGAATCATTATCCCGCATGATTGAAAGTCCTAAAGAGATACTGTCCAAAGCTAACCAAATCTTAAATAATGCTTTGAATAAAAAAAGTTTTGTAAGTGCATTATATGGACTAATTGATAGTAATCAAAAAGTATTATATTTCTCACGCGCTGGCCATTGCCCGGCCATTTTAATTCGCGATGGTAAAGTCAATACATTTAAACCATCTGGAATTGGTTTGGGTTTAACAAATGATAAACACTTTAAGGATAATCTGGAAGAGTTCAAGGTTGAATTGAAAGATGGAGATAATCTTATATTTTATACCGATGGCATTACTGAAGCTAAAAATAAAAACCTTGAGGATTTTGGAGAAGAAAGATTTACAGAAATTTTACTTAATAATTCGCATAAATCCGTAAATGAAATTACTAATGAAGTTATTAAAGCAGTTACACTTTTTTCACAAGACCACTCGCAGTATGATGATATAACTTTGGTTATATTAAAGTGGAATAAAAAATAATTTAATGGAGATTAAGAATGGCAGAGTTTAGCACTTCAATTAAAGACAAGGGTGATATAAGTATTATTAATCTTAAAGGATATCTTGATGCTCATACTGCACCTATCCTTGAAAATAATTTTGTAGATCTTATAGATAAAAACAGATACAAAATTGTTGTTGATTTTAAGGAGCTTGCCTATATAAGCAGTGCAGGTCTGGGAGTATTCATGGCGTTTATAGAAAAAATCCGTGATAGTAAAGGTGATATAAAACTTGCCGGTATGAGCGAAAAAGTTTATAATATTTTTGATCTTCTTGGCTTTCCACTTTTGTATGAAATATTTCATTCAGAAGAAGATGCAATAAAGAAATTTATCGGAAACGAATAAAGTGAGAATTAAAACTTTAAAAGTTAAAAGTAAAACAGAAAACTTATCTGTTGTACGGGATTTTATAAGTTCTGCCGCAGCGGAAATTAACATCCCGAAGGATGTTGCCGAAAATATTATCCTTGCTGTAGATGAAGCTTGTACTAATATTATAAAACATGCTTATAAATATTCTCCTGATGGTGAAATTATTGTAAAAGTAAAACCATCTTTATCAAAATTTGTAGTTAGTATTATTGATAATGGACTTTCGTTTGAACCTGATAGTATTCCCGAACCAGATCTTCAAAAATATTACAGGCAAAGAAGGGTTGGCGGTTTAGGTGTCTATTTGATGAAAACTTTGATGGATGAAGTTAAGTATGTTTCAAAACCGGGTAAGTATAATGAAGTGTTGCTATCTAAAAATTTAAAGGTAACACAACAAAATGCCGGATAATGATAGCTTAAAAACAAAACGTAATCTTACTGCACTTGTTGAATTCAGCCGGATAATTAACTCCAGTCTTGATCTTAATTTTATTCTCAATAATGTTCTTCTAACCTGCCTCGGAAAATTTTTAGCTACCAAAGGATTAATCGCATTAAAATTTGATGATAAATTGTTATTAAAATCATCTAAAGGACTTACTGAACAAAACATTTCTAAATTTCCTGAGCTGCAAGCAGGTGAAGATTTTTCTTTGAATGATAATTTTAAAAACTATTTGCAGGATGTAAATTTAAAAGCGGTCGAAAAAATAAATTCATCCAACGATTGTTTGGGAATTGTTTGTCTTGGCGAAAAACTTAATAAACAAGATTACACAAAAGATGATCTGGATTTTTTAAAGACGATCTTAAACATTTCTGCTTCGGCAATCCAAAATTCCTTGATTGTTGAAGAATTAAAATTTGTAAACCGCGAGCTTGATTCCAGAATTCAAAGACTAAGCTCTCTTTTTGAACTTAGTAAGGAGTTTGGACTTTTTTCCGAATCAACAAAGGTAACACGACTTTTAGTATTTTCTTTAATCGGGCAATTTCTAGTTCAGAAATATGCTTTGCTAAGATTTGAAGGCAATGATATAGAGGTTATCGAACCAAAATTTCCGGTTGATGAACTTTTAAGGAACATAAGACAAATTGATTATTTTCAGATTGAAACATCTTTAAATAGTAATCAGGTTGCGCTGCTTTATCCCGCACTTTTTAAAATGGGAGTTGAAGTAATTGTCCCAATGCAAATTCAGGGAAAAACAAAAGGACTTATAATCCTTGGTAAAAGATTTAACAATCTTGAATACAAAGATTCTGATATTGAATTTATTTTTTCTGTCGGCAGTTTGGCAATCATATCTATGGAAAACAGACGCCTGTTTATAGAAGCGTTAGAAAAACAAAAGCTTGAAGAAGAACTTGATTTAGCTCGCGATATTCAGCGTAATCTTTTGCCACAAAAAATTCCTTATTATAAAAACTTTGAAATTTCCGCAATCAATTTATCATCAAAACAAGTTGGCGGTGACTATTACGACGTGATACGTCTTGATGAAAATAATTGTTGTATCGCAATAGCCGATGTTTCAGGCAAAGGAGTTCCTGCTTCCTTATTGATGGCTAATATCCAGGCGTTCTTGCAGGTTATCTGTAAACAAAATGTCCCACTTGATGAGGCAACGGGACTAATAAATGACCTTATATCTCAAAATACTTCCGATGGTAGATTTATTACTTTCTTTTGGGGAATTTTTAACGATATTAAGAAAGAAGTTAAGTATGTAAATGCAGGACATAATCCACCGCTGCTTATTAGAGATGGAAAGATTACTAAACTTTCAACTGGTGGAATTATTCTTGGCGTTATGAAAACTTTTATTCCGTATAAATCTGAAACTGTTCAGTTAAAGTCGGATGATGTTTTAATACTTTTTACAGATGGAATTTCAGAAGCGATGAATAAAAATGGCGAAGAATTTTCTGATGAAGCATTAGAAAAGTTAGCACTTTCTCTATCCGGTAAACCGGCTGAAGAAATATTGCAGGAAATTAAAAATGAAGTTCAGCATTTTGCCGAAGGTGCACCGCAATCAGATGATATTACTTTAGTTGTTATAAAAGTTAAATGAAACTTGTTAGAAATAATTAGATAATAATAAATCCATGGACAAAATTAGAAGACTAATCCTAAAACATCGATCGGATTTAATTTCGGCATTAACGATAATACTTACTTTTATTGCTATTCTAAGTATTTATTTTTCATTTGCTGTAAGAGTTCAATCTAATGATGAGTGTCTGTGGGTTTCTAAAAAAGTTTTAGCTGATAGTACAGAAATTAAATTTGATCTTGTTAAAGTTAAAGGTGTTGCCTGGAACGCTGGAATAAGAGACGGTGACATTCTTATTGCAATTAACGGAACTAAAGTTAAAAATACAATTGAAGCGCAATTAATTCTGGATGAAGTTAAAGAAGGTGAATTTGCACGATATGAAGTTCAAAAATCTGATGGTAATATTCTTCACACTAAAGTTTATGTAAAAAAACTTATTCAATACGGTTCATTAGCTCAATCAATCAGTGCACTGATCTGGCTTTTAATTGGTTTCATTGTTTACTCTGCAAAACCGGATGGTCTTGCGCAAAAATTATTTTATTCTTTGGGAGTATTTGCTGTACTTTCAACCATAGGAATTTTATTCCCCTTCGGGCTCTACTTCCGTATATTCATTTTTCAACATCCATTTGTTGCCTTATTTTCGGGCATCATTTTGATTATAAGTCAAATTATGGTACCACTTATAATGCTTTACTTTGTTTGGACTTTCCCCAAACCATTTGATTTTGCAAAAAAGGAATTTGTAAAGATTATATTTATTTCTGTAGCTGTTATTTCAAGCTTAACGGGTATCGGAATTGCAATCTCACTTTATTTTACAAAGTACAACTCATATCCATTGTTTGAAAATTTTGGAAAGATTATCAAATACATTTTTAATACCGTTTATCTTATTGCGTGGATATCTTTAATAGTTCAGTATTTCAGAGAAAAAAATAAAGAGAGTAAAAAACCAATATTTATTTTAGTGATTGGGTTTACACTCGGTGTGGCTATTCAATTCTATTCTAATACAATTGCACCGGCAATTGCGGACACAGTTTTTAATTCACCGGAATATTATATGCCCATCGTGCTTATGATTTTTATTCCGATAATTTTTGCTTATGCTATTCTAAAATATAATTTGCTTGATGTAAGCATTGTAATAAGGAATACAATTATCTACGGCGCAGCAATGGCAACCGTTGCGGGAATTTATTTTGTAGTTATTTATGTATTAGGGCAGGGAATAAGCCAAGCTTTTGGTTCTGAAAATCAGGGAATTATAGCCGGAGTGTTCTTTTTAGTTTTTGCATTTGTCTTCCAATCTACAAAAGATCGCTTTCAGGATTTTCTTACAAGAAGATTTTATCCTGAACAATCTGCATATCAAAAAGTGCTAATTCAATTTAGCAATGATATTTCGACAGTGGTTGGCAAAGAAAAAATATTGGATTTAACGATTCAAACATTTATCGAAGCATTAAAGATTAATAAATTCGGCATCCTGTTGCACGATTCTAAAAAAGATGTTTTATATCTTGCAAGAGGTGTTGGCTTTAGCAATCCAAATTGTATAATTGAAAAATCAAATATCTTTCCTGTGTTCAGAGAAAAATTACTTGTTACAAAATATCCTGTAATTGAACAAGAGGACTTTGAAATTACTTTCCCAGGTAAATCGCAAAGATTAATAGAGGAAGAAATCTACTCAGTTTTTCCTATGATAGTTAAAACAAAAGTTGTTGGCGCACTTTTGTTTGGATTAAAACATTCAGGTTCAAGATTTGGCGGAAAGGATTTGGAACTGTTAAATGCGGCAGCAAATCAATTAGCGATCTCATTGGAAAATGCACGACTTTATAAAACAGAATCTGAGAAAATTAAAATTGAACGAGATCTTGATCTTGCAAGAAAAATTCAACAAGGTTTATTGCCCAAATGTATTCCTTCATTAAATGGATTAGATATTTGCGGTGAGATGATTCCTGCTATGCAGGTTGGCGGTGATTATTATGATCTTATCCAAATTTCTGATACAAAATTATTTGTTGCCGTTGCTGATGTTTCGGGTAAAGGTTTATCTGCATCACTTTATATGACAAAGCTGCAAACTATGATTCAGATGGTTTGTAAAAATAGTTTAAGTCCTAAAGAAATTTTGACTGAAGTTAATAAAAGACTTTATGAATCAATGGAACGAAGCTGGTTTATTACAATGACACTTGCTTTATTTGATACAGAAAATGGAAACGTAAAATTTTGCAGAGCAGGGCACATGCCCCTTTATATTGCACAGAATGGAAAAGTTGAATCTGTGAAAACGCAAGGGATTGGATTGGGATTAGAAAAAGGTTTAATCTTTGAAAAAACTTTGGTCGAAGAAGAAATTAAATTTAAACCAAATCAGGTTTTTGCATTCTTCTCGGATGGCATTACTGAAGCAATGAATGAAAACAAAGATTTATTTGGCGAAGATAAACTTGAAGAGATTCTGAAAGGTAAAGCAACATTAAGAGCAACAGAAATTATGGATGAAGTTTGGAAAAACATTAAAGTTTTTAAAGGTAAAGCAAAACCCAATGATGATATGACAATGGTAATAGTGAAGGTTACTTAGTAAGTCACCTTATGCAAATCAGTGAAACCTTCGAGGTTTAGCTAAAAATGTAGTTAAAATAATAGAAAAATTCTTAATTATTTCAGAAAACCTCGAAGGTTTTTATCAAATGTGCGTAACATAAGTTAGTAATAAAAAATAATAATGTTCGTTGTTTATGGATTTAAAATTAAGGGTTGCTAAAAAGTAGCAACCCTTTTTTCATAATATTTATCGATTCTTAAATGCTTTAATTCCGGCAAATGAACTTTTACCGGCAAGCTCTTCTTCAATTCTTATAAGCTGATTAAATTTTGCAATTCGTTCGCTTCGGCAGCCGCTTCCGGTTTTCAAATGTCCTGCACCAACAGCAACAGTCAAATCTGAGATTGTTGTGTCTTCAGTTTCACCGCTGCGGTGAGAAACGAAGCAATTGTAATTATTTTTATATGCCAAATCAATTGTCTCTAAAGTTTCAGTTACAGTTCCGATTTGATTGAGCTTTATAAGAATTGAATTCGCCACTTTCTTTTCAATTCCTTCTTTTAAGATTTTTGGGTTTGTACAGAAAATGTCATCACCAACCAACTCAACTTTACTGCCCAATTCTTTGGTAAGATTTTGCCATCCTTCCCAATCATTCTCTGCCATTCCATCTTCCAAAAGAATTATGGGATAATCATTAATCCATTTTTTCCAAATATCAATCATCTCATCTGATGTAGCCAAATGCTGATCCGATTTAAAAAATTTGTACTTACCATTATCCCACATTTCACTTGATGCAGGATCAAGACATATTGCAACATCACTGCCGGGTTTATAACCTGCTTTTGATATTGCTTCAAGAATAACTTCTACGGCTTCCTGGTTAGATTTTAAGTTAGGTGCAAATCCACCTTCATCTCCGACTCCCGTTGAGTATCCTTTTTTCTTTAAGATTTCTTTCAGAGTATGAAAAACTTCAACTCCCAATCTTATAGATTCTTTAAATGTTGGAGCGTTGTGTGGAGCAATCATAAATTCCTGAAAGTCAACATAATTATCAGCATGTTTTCCGCCGTTAATTACGTTCATGCAGGGAACAGGCATAATGTATTTTTCTTTATCGGAGAGATAACGATAAAGAGGAATATTTTTTGCGTTTGCCGATGCTTTAGCAAATGCCATTGAAACAGCAAGAATTGCATTAGCTCCGAGTTTGCTTTTGTATTCTGTTCCATCAAGCTGAATAAGAAACTCATCAAGCTGCTTTTGAGTTTGAAAATCTTTGCCAACAACATTTTGTGAAATTGTTTTGTTAACATTTTCAACGGCTTTAAGTACACCCTTACCTTTGAAACGAGACTTATCGCCATCTCTTAATTCGACAGCTTCTCGTTCGCCGGTACTTGCACCGCTTGGTACAATTGCTCTTCCGAAAAATTTATCATCAAGAGTCACATCCGCTTCTACTGTTGGATTTCCTCTTGAATCTAAAATTTCTCGTGCAACTACTTTTGTAATTTTCATAAACATAACCTTTCTTTTATAATTATTAGAACATCCTCACGCAATTAAATTTTAATGACTATTAAATAAACTCTAAATCACTAAGAATTTTAAAATTATTTAAAACAAACTTACGACAAGTTCACTTATTTCTTTGGAATATTTAACAAACACGGGTGCAAATACTAAGGAAACAACAGACATAAGTTTTATCAAAATATTCATTGATGGACCGGTTGTATCTTTAAAAGGATCACCAACAGTATCGCCAACAATCGAAGCAGCGTGAGTTGGAGTTCCTTTGCCGCCAAGATTTCCTTCTTCAATCCACTTCTTCGAGTTATCCCATGCAGCTCCGGCATTAGCCATCATTATTCCCAATAGAACACCGGTTACAGTTGCACCGGCTAAAAATCCGCCAAGTGTTTCTGTTCCAAGAAATAATCCAATTAAGATTGGAACAATAACAGCAAGCAATCCAGGTAAAATCATTTCTTTAAGTGCACCTTTTGTTACGATATCCACACAAGTTGCTGTATCAGGTTTTGCTTTACCTTCAAGCAATCCAACAATTTCTTTAAACTGCCTTCGGATTTCAATTACCATTTTATCTGCGGCTCTGCCAACAGCTTTTAAAGTTAAAGATGCAATAGTAAAAGGCATTAGTCCGCCAATTAGCAATCCTACAACAGACATATGATTTGTTAAATCAATTGCCTTTAAATTAACAGCATGTTGATAAGCAGAAAACAAAGCAAGTGCTGTTAATGCAGCGGAGCCAATAGCAAAACCTTTTCCGATAGCCGCGGTAGTGTTTCCAAGTGCATCAAGTTTATCAGTAATTTTTCTAACTTCTTTACCAAGCCCGGACATTTCTGCAATGCCGCCTGCATTATCTGCAATTGGTCCGTATGAATCTGTTGACATAACAATTCCAATTGTAGAAAGCATTCCAACTGCAGCAAGAGCGATTCCATATAATCCGCTCAAACTAAATGAAATTATAATTGCGACTGCAATTGTTATTAAAGGAAGTATGGTGCTTTCAAATCCGACCGCTA
>DAIRCT010000018.1:45633-47898 GCA_036796535.1 Ignavibacteriaceae bacterium | reverse complement strand
CTCGAATTCGCCGCGGCGAATCGTTCGCAATGACGATCTTAGAGTTCTGCAACAGACTAGTCAGGCAGGCTTTCGCGATAATGACAGAAAATATGAGATCTATTTTTCAGATTTCCTTAAGAATAAAAACTCAGTTCAAATTTTCAATTGATCTCTATCTTGAAATTGTCCGCGGTGAAGGATTGAACTCTGTCATCTCACCTTTATATGCAACTCCCTCAACTGTTCTTCAGAAACTGTAGATGGGGAATCATCCATCAGAGAAACTGCACTTGCGGTTTTAGGGAATGCAATTACATCACGGATTGAATTTTCTCCTGCAAATATCATTGCCATTCTGTCAAATCCAAATGCAATTCCTCCGTGCGGCGGGGCGCCGTATTTAAATGCGTTCATCAAAAAACCAAATTTATGCTGTGCTTCTTCTTCGGATATTCCCAATGCCTTAAACATTTTCGCCTGCAGTTCAGAGTTGTGAATTCTTATGCTGCCGCCGGCAATTTCATTTCCATTTAACACTAAATCATAAGCGCGGGCTTTAACTTTACCGGGATCGGATTCCATTAATGGTATGTCTTCCATCCTTGGTGAAGTAAACGGATGATGCATCGCATAGTATCTTTTTGTTTCTTCATCCCACTCGAATAATGGAAAATCTGTAACCCAAAGTAATTTTGGTTCAGAGTTCCCTTTTATCAAATCTAATCTTCTTGCCATTTCTAATCTAAGCGCACCCATTGTGTTAAGAGTTTTTAATTTTGGTCCTGAAAGAATGAAGATTAGATCTCCGGATTTTGCATTAAGCGCTTCTGTAAGATTTTTCTTTTCCTCATCACTAAAAAATTTCATTGTCGGTGATTCAAGTTCCAGTCCATTACCATTATTTTTAACACGAATCCATATCAATCCTTTTGCTCCATACCCTTTTACAAAATCAGTAAGAACATCAAGCTGATTTCTTGTATACTCACCGCAACCCGGGGCTAATAATCCGGTTACTATTCCGCTGTTATCAATTGCATCTTTAAACACTTTAAAGTCTGTGCTTGTAAAAACATCATTAAGAGTTTTCATTTCAAGATCAAAACGAAGATCGGGTTTATCGCTGCCGTATTTTTCCATTGCTTCATCAAAAGATAATCTGAGAAGCGGAGTTTCTAATTCGCGATTCCAGACATCTTTAAAAAATCTTTTCATCAATCCTTCAACAATGGTAAAAACATCTTCCTGATCAATAAAAGACATTTCAACATCAATTTGTGTAAACTCCGGCTGACGATCTGCTCTTAAGTCTTCATCACGGAAACATTTTACAATTTGAAAGTAGCGATCCATTCCTGCAACCATTAATAACTGCTTATATTGCTGCGGTGATTGCGGAAGCGCATAAAATTTACCCTTATGTATTCTGCTTGGTACAAGAAAATCACGCGCACCTTCGGGGGTGCTTTTCATCAAAACGGGAGTTTCAACTTCTACAAAACCATTTTCATCAAAATATTTTCTCGTTAGAAGGTACATTTTATGCCGCAGCATTAAATTCTTTTGGAGTTTAGGTCTTCTTAAATCAAGATATCTGTATTTTAATCTTAAATCTTCGTGCGTATCTATTTCATCTTTGATCGGGAATGGCGGAGTTTCAGCTTCGTTTAGCACAATAAGCTTGTTTACCATTACATCTATATGTCCTGTTGGCAAATCAGGATTATCAGTATCAGCGGGTCGTTTTCTAACCACACCTTCAACTGAAATTACAAATTCACTTCGCAAATCTTTTACTGCAGAATGTGCTTGTGGATTAAATGTTGGCTCAAAAACGACCTGTGTTATTCCGTGTCTGTCACGAACTTCAATAAAAATGACTCCGCCTAAATCTCTTCTTCTATCAACCCAGCCGTTTAATACAACATTTTCACCGATGTTCTTTTCCCGTAACTCACCGCAGTTATGTGTTCTGGTTTTAAATTTCATGCTATTTGAGATAACTCCTAATAAGAATTTGAGGGCTAAAAATAAATAAATGATGCTGGGCAATCAAATTCTTATTATTTTAAATCATTAGTTTGATTAAAAAATTTTAATATGCTTTTACTTGGAATTTTAGCTATAGCTCAAACGGTTTTTTTGCCGGGATTTATTTTTATTAGTGTTTTTAGTGTCAAAACTACAAGCACAATTCAAAAATGGATTTATGTATTTGCATTAAGTTTATTTTTGAATTATGCACTTGTGACAATTCTTACATTAATTGGAATTTATAAATCA
>DAIRCT010000018.1:8431-45533 GCA_036796535.1 Ignavibacteriaceae bacterium | reverse complement strand
CTAAAAACGAACAAAGAAAAATTTGAATTAAAAGAGTTCATAATCGTTTTTTTGTTTGCTTCAACCGCTGCCGGGACAAAGCTCGCTGGTTTTTATGTCTTTTTCTTTATTTCAATCCTGTGTCTTTATCATTTTATAAAAAACTATAAACAACTAAGTAAAAAACAAATTACGATTTTAATTATCTCTGTTATTTTAATTCTTAGTACAAATTTATTTTGGTATTTATTAAAACCGGCGACTATGGCTGGTGGTTTGCATCAGCCAGAATGGTTGGCGGAAGGTTATGCAAATATTTTAATGAATGCTCTTCATCTGGCATACTATAATATTGGGCTTCCTGTGATAGCTTTTTTTATACTAACAATCTTATTTAGTTTATTTGTTAAAGATTCTCGATACATAACAATATTTTTTGTCATCCCACCAATAATTCTTTGGATGTTCAAATACAGCGCTGATTTTAGAAACTTAAGTTTTGTTGTTCCTTTTATTGCCTATGTCTCGGCGTTTGGTCTGATCAAGATTATAGAAATTTCAAAGAATAAAAAGCTTAATAAAAGCATTGAGCAAAATTTGATAAAAGTAACTGAACTTAATCAAAAAATAGTTTGGTTCTTTGTATTTACTATTCCGGTTGGATTGCTGTGCTTTTTTCTTATTGGAACCAATTATTTTTATCAAATTCTATTTTCAATTTATTCATTTATCAGTAAGTACTATTTTCAATCTAACAGAATAACTTACTTAACAGATTTTACATTCTTTCTTCCCGTGGATTATTATCAAAGAGTTTTTGCAATGATGTTTCTATTGCCTGCCATAGCAAGTTTGTTATACATATTAAAGACAAGAATAAAAGATTTAATTATATTACTAGTGTTAGCTGTTGTATTTTTAAATTTTACATTCATAACTAAATCCACGATATTAAATCATCAAAAGGAAGAATTTGCTAAGGTTGATGCAAGGAATTATTATCAGACAATAAGCACAATCATTAAAAACACAGGATCTGAAAATAATATTGTTACGAATTTTAATGCCATCTGTTCGGAAAAAATTCTCGGGAAAATAAAATTTAGTTTGGTGGATTATGACAAGCTGTTAAGTTATTTTATTTCTGAGTCTCAATTACAGCCCAAATTATTTTTTATACGATTAAAAGATTTAGAAGTCTCAAAGCAATTATTCCTAAGAAACATTATTGCTGAAAAAAATCTAAAAATATTATTTGATGATGGCGATTATATTTTATTAAGCAACTTACCATAGGCAAGTGATTGTAAAACCTCCGAGGTTTTGAGACTTATAATTTCTTAGAATTGTTTTTAACTCTTAATTAAAAATATTTTTTACAAGACCCTTCTTTGAAACCTCGGAGGTTTAGGATTGCATGCAATATGGTTTAGTAAATTAACTGTATACAACATTAAACCGGAATAATTTTTTATGAACACCACAGAACTTATCCGCAAAAAGAGAAATAAAGAAAATCTTACTAAAGAAGAAATTTTATACCTTATTATTAACTACACCAAAGGTAAAATTCCCGATTACCAGTTTTCTGCATTTTTAATGGCAGTTTATTTTAATGGAATGAGTAAAGATGAAACTTCTGCACTTACCGAGGCAATGTTGTATAGTGGAAAAGTGTTAAACTTAAATTCCATTCCGGGAGTAAAGATTGATAAACACTCAACAGGTGGAGTGGGAGACAAGACGTCTTTAATTCTTGCACCAATTGCTGCTGCCGCAGGAGTTAAAGTGCCAATGATTTCCGGAAGAGGACTTGGGCATTCAGGTGGGACACTTGATAAACTGGAATCTATTCCCGGTTTTAGAACAAATCTTACTTTATCAGAATATAAAAATGTTCTTAAAAAAATTGGTGCTGTTTTGATTGGACAGACAAAAGAAATTGCTCCTGCTGATAAACTTATTTATGCTTTGCGTGATGTTACTGCAACTGTTGAATCAATCCCGTTAATTACCGGAAGCATAATGAGTAAAAAACTTGCTGAAGGAATAGATGGGCTTGTGCTTGATATTAAAACCGGCAACGGCGCGTTTATGCAAAAAACTGAAGATGCAATTGCGCTTGCTGATTCACTTATCCAAACGGCAAAAGCATTTGATAAAAAAGTTATTGGATTTGTCACCGATATGAATCAACCACTTGGTAATTACATTGGCAACTGGCTGGAAGTATATGAATCAATTCAGGTTTTACGAGATGGAAAGAAAAATGATTTAACTGAGTTATCATTAATTCTTGCCGGAGCTATGATTTATCTTAGCAGAAAAACTAAATCTTTGGAAGAAGGGATTGAAGAAGCGATCAGGATATTACAATCAGGAAAAGCATTTGATAAATTTGTTGAGATTGTTAAATCACAGAATGGTAATACCGATTTTATCCTTCATCCAGAAAAATATCCCAAATCAAAATTTAAAGAAATTATTAAATCCAGTTCTGCCGGATATTTATACGACGTAAATACTTATGAAATTGGAATGGCTGCTATTGATTTAGGTGCGGGCAGAAAAACTAAGGATGATAAAATAGATCCCAAAGCTGGAATAATTTTTAATTACAAAATTGGAGATAATATTAATAAAGATGTTGCGCTTGCAGAATTATACTCAGATTCCAAAACAGGAATTGACGCAGCGAAGAGAAGAATAATTGGCGCAATAAAGATTTCTAAATCAAAGCCACAGAAACCAAAACTGATAAAGACTATTATTAATTAGAGTGCTATTAAGTGGAGCCCATCTTTAAAATGGACTCCACTGCACCTTTCAATTCTTATGACCGCTTGGTATATTTTAAGTTACGAATATCTAATCTTTAGGAGAAAATAAAATGCTTTTCATTATAGCAATCCTTGCGGCAGTAGTTGCCTACTTTGTGTACGCCAACGCGAAGAAAAAATTTAATAAAGCTGAAGCCACTTTTGCATTAGCAGGAATGGTAGTGGCATTATTTATTGCTTTTGCACAGTTTTTTACTATTATTCCTGCTGGACATGTTGGAGTGATAGATTTCTTTGGCAATGTAAGCGATCAGACTCTTTTGCCGGGTGTAAATTTTGTAAACCCTTTAGCTAATGTTGTTAAGTTTGATGCTAGAACACAAGAAATAAAAGAGGAAATGTCCGTTCCATCCAAAGAAGGTTTAAGTGTGCAGTTGGAAATGAGTTTACTTTACTCTTTAAGCTTCCAGAATGCAAACAAAATTTATAAATCCGTTGGCGAGGATTATGTAGATAAAATTCTCGTCCCTCAATTTAGATCTGTTGTAAGAGGTGTAACCTCGCGATACGAAGCAAGAGCTTTATATACAGCAGAGAGAGAAAAGTTAGCAAAGCAGATGGAAGACGAGCTTACTATGTTGGTTGGTCCACGTGGAATTACAATTGAGTCAGCTCCATTAAGAAAAATTACGCTGCCGCCAGGATTAACCGCTTCAATTGAGGAAAAGTTAAAAGCGGAACAGGAAAGTCAGAGAATGGAGTTTATTTTAACCCGTGAGAAGCAGGAAGCTGAGAGAAAACGTATCGAAGCACAGGGAATTGCCGATTTTCAGGAAATAGTATCTAAAGGAATTAGTGAACAATTGCTAAAATGGAAAGGTATTGAAGCAACTGAAAAGCTTGCAAATTCACCAAATTCAAAGATTGTTGTCATTGGAGCTGGAAAAGAGGGGTTGCCAATTATTTTAGGCAATGATAAATAGACCGATTAGTCATTTGTTATTGTTTTTGATTTTTATATTTTTGAACTCAGAAGTCAAATAATTAAATTCATTAAAAAATATGCTTCCATCGATACATACAATTAATCTTTTACTTCCGTTTTTTTATATCGCAACATTTGCTATTTACTTTTACGATTTTCAGCAGGGCGGTAAAAAATTTGAGAACTCCAAAAGACTTTTTCTTTTTATTACTCTTATACTTCATTTTTTGTATTTGGTGTTAAGAACAATTGAGTTCAATCATCCGCCAATTACAAATGTTTTTGAAATCTTTACTGTACTCGCATTCGCAATAAGTTTTTCTTATTTCATTTTGGAATTAGTAACCGATATCCGGGGAACCGGTCCCTTTATAATTATTATCTCAATAATATTTCAGATCATCTCTACATTTTTTATACAGGATCTTACAGAGGTAAAAGAGGTGTTAAGAAGTAATTTGCTCGGCATTCATGTTATAAGCGCTTTGATTGGTTATGCAGGCATTACTATTTCAGCAGTGTATGGAGTATTATATCTGATTCTTTATAATGAAATAAAACTAAATAAATTTGGTTTGATATTTAATCGTTTACCAAGTTTAGAAATTTTAGAGAGATTAAGTTTTATTGCCGCCATTATTGGTTTTGTTTTTTTAAGTATAACAATCATAATCGGAATAATCTGGCTGCCAAAAGCGTTTCCCAATATCACATTTCTTGATCCAAAACTTATCGGAACGTTTGCTGTTTGGTTTCTTTATGGAATTGGGCTTATCAATAAATTTATGGGAAAATGGCGAGGCAAGAAATTAATTGTTTTATCAATCATTGGATTTACACTTGCAATTTTATCAACAATACTAACCAATTTTTTAGCAAAAAGTTTTCACTCATTTTACTGAGATTATGAATCTTCTTGGAATATCAATAAATCATCATACTGCTCCGGTTGAACTTAGAGAAGCACTTCATTTAAGTGAAGATGAAATTCGTCAGTTCATTCAGCAGACTAAAGAAAAAGCTTTTGCAGAGGGAATAATTATCTCTACTTGCAACAGAACAGAGATTTATGCGATCCCAAAGGATAACAAGACAAGTTTAAAAGATTTACAGGAACTGATTAAAAATTATAAATCAAGTTTTGATGTTAAAGATGAAAACTTCCAGAATTTTATTTCACGTGAATCGGTCGAACATCTCTTCCGTGTTGCGTGTGGAATTGAATCATTGCTGATTGGTGATAACCAGATCTTTAAACAGGTAAAAGATTCGTTTCAGATATCAGAAGAGATGGGTTTTGCAGGAGTTTTAATTCGCCGTGTTATGGATGCGGCAACCCGCGTTGGAAAACGTGCAATTACCGAAACAGCCATTAGTGAAGGAGCGGTTACAGTTAGCTACGCCGCTGTACAACTTGTTGAAAAAATATTTTCTAATCTTCAAAAAAAATCTGCATTGATAATTGGAACTGGTGAAACCGGTGAAATTGCTGCTAAACATTTACGTGATAGAGGAATTGGCAGACTTGCATTAACAAATCGTTCCTTTGAAAAAGCCGAGAAACTTGCTGCCGAGTTAAATACAGCAGTGTTTCCATTCTCAAACTTTAAAGAGCATCTTTATAAGTTTGATATTATTGTTAGTGCAACCAGCGCCGAGGGTTTAATCCTTACTAAGAAAGATATTGAAGATGCAATGAAGAAGCGTAATTATGCTTCGATGGTGCTGATGGATATTGCAATTCCGCGTGATATTGATCCTGAATCTAAAAAAATAGATTATGTTTTTTACCACGATATTGATTCATTAAATATTATTGTTGAACAGAATCTTTCTAAACGGAAAACCGAAATACCTAAAGTAGAAAAGATTATTCAGGAAGAACTTGATGCATTTTTTGAGTGGTACAATTCTCTTGAAGCCGCACCAACCATAAAAACTTTGCGTGATTATTTTGAAAGTGTTCGTGCTGAAGAAGTTGAAAAGAATATAAACAAATTTTCAGAGGATGATAAAGAAAAATTAGAAATCATTACAAAGAGAATTATAAATAAAATTCTTCATCATCCAACAATAGAATTAAGAAAAATGTCCGAATCAGATTTGCGTGCAGAAGATACAGCGGCAAAAATTTCTGTTATCAGAGATTTGTTTGGATTGAATGAGAGCAAACAAAAAGATTAAAGGTAATTGTCATTTCGAATCCGACCCCGCCTACCGGCAGGCAGGTTTAGTCGGTGAGAAATCTGCTAACTTTATATTAGAAAGATTTCTCAGTCTCCTAAAAGGATGCCGATAGCAGAAGACTCCTTCGAAATGACCATTCAAAATATTTACAACGTAACCTTGGTTTAAAGGAAACTATACATTGAAACAAAAAATTATCATCGGTTCTCGCGGAAGTGAGCTTGCATTGTGGCAGGCAAACTTTATCAAGCGTGAGATTGAAAAGAAAAATAAAAATGTAAGCGTAGAAATCAACATCATCAAAACCAAAGGCGATAAAATTCTTGATGTTGCTCTTTCAAAAATTGGTGACAAATCTCTTTTCACTAAAGAACTTGAAGTTGAGCTTTTAGCCAAACGAATTGATTTGGCTGTGCACAGTTTAAAGGATTTACAGACTCAAATTCCCGCTGGATTAAAACTAGCAGCGGTTACAAAACGCCACGATGTTGAGGATGTTTTGATTGCACGAAAGAAAGGAATGACAATCCAGACCTTACCAGAATTTGGAGTTGTCGCTACCGGTTCGCTTAGAAGAAAATCTCAGTTGCTTCATCTTCGTCCTGATCTTACAATATTTGATTTGCGTGGAAATGTTCCATCAAGAATACAAAAGTTTTTAGAATCAGAATGGGATGCAATAATTCTGGCACGTGCTGGAGTGGAAAGATTAAATCTTAAAAAACATATTTCATCATTTATCCCCAAGGATGAGATTCTTCCGGCAGTTGGGCAGGGTGCTTTAGGAATAGAAATCCACGAAGATAATAAAGCAGTAGAAGAAATAGTTAAATCACTTCATCACGAGGATACATATAAAGCAGTATTAGCGGAACGATCCTTACTTCGAGCATTAGAAGGCGGATGCCAGGTTCCAATTGGTGCATTTGCAGAAGTTAAATCCAGCGGACTTTATCTTGATGCGGTTGTTGGCTCACTTGATGGCTCGATCACTTATCGTAAAAAATTACGCGGCAGTAAAACTGAACCGGAAAAACTCGGAAAGACTCTTGCAAGGGATTTATTAAAGGCTGGCGCAAAAGAAATTCTTGAAGAAGTTTACAAATCAGCAAGAACAAAATAATCAGTAATAAATTTGTGTAATGATAGTTAAGGAAGAAAAAATAAAGCGTAAAGAAAAAAAACGCGAGCGAATGCTTGAAGTTGCGGCAGAGCTTTTTTCTAAAAAGAATTATCATGAAGTAATGATGGATGATGTGGCTCGCTTAACCGATGTTGCCAAAGGAACTGTGTATAATTATTTCACTTCTAAGGAAGAATTATATTTTACCATAATGAGTTCTAAGCTTGGGAATTTAAACACATCACTTAAAAATAAAATAGCTTCTGAAATTAGTGTTATCGATTCATTGCATACTTATATTATTCATCTATATATGTTTATGATGAAGTATCAGAATTTCTTTTTGATGTATCAAAAAGAATATATGAATGCACAGAATGAGTTTTGTGATGAACTAAGAGCAATGAGTGATGAACTTAAATCCATATTAAGCGATGTGATTTATAAAGGTAAACGAGAAAATCAATTTAGAGATATAGATGAAAGTTTTGCTGTTAAGTTAGTTTTAGGAAGTGTTTTTGGGGCTGTGCAGAGAGGGATCGAAAATAAATACACCGGAGAAAAATTAATCGAGGAACGCGAAAAACTTTTTGATTTTGTTTTACATGGATTGTACTCTGGTTTTAACAACAACAAGGTACGTCCCTTAAAAAATAAAACGATAGTGTTAACACGAGCTATTGAACAATCAAAAGAATCAGCTGCGATCTTTAGCGAGCTTGGTGCGGAGGTAATCGTTTTTCCAACTTTAGAAATTGTTCCGCCTAACAATTGGGATAAGTTTGATGAATTAATTTTATCATCACAAAAAATTGATTTTATAGTTTTTACCTCTGTTCACGCTGTTACTATGTTTATTAAAAGATGCAATGAGTTAAACAAACAATTTGACTTCAAAAAAACTAAAGTTGTTGCTGTTGGTAATAAAACAAAATCTGTTTGTGAAGAAAATGAAATTAAGGTTGATATCGTACCAAAGAAATTTTCTGGTGAAGGCGTTGTTGAAGAGTTATCCAAATCTGATCTGAAAGATAAACTCGTTTTCATTCCGCGTTCTGCCATTGGAAGGGAGGACTTGCCAAAAGGATTGGAAGAACTTGGTGCAAAAATTATTACGGCTCCGGTTTATAATGTATCGCTTCCATCAAAAGAATCTGTACAGAAAAATATTGAACAGCTTAATTCAAAAAAACCGGATGTTTTTATTTTTACGAGTCCATCTACTTTTGAAAACTTTTTACTTATAATGAATATTAATAATCCTGTTTCATATTTTAAGAATTACGATGTTGCTGCAATTGGTCCCACAACAAAATCCGCAATTGAAAACAGCAAAGTTAAGGTAAGCATTATGCCGGACGAGTTTACAATTAAAGGGCTGGCTAACAAGATGATTGAATTTTATAACCACACAGAAAAATAATGGAGAAAACTTGAGCGAATTAAAAAATGATTTATTTCTTAGAGCATGTAAAAGACAAGATGTTGAACGTACACCAATCTGGATAATGAGACAGGCAGGAAGATATTTGCCGGAATACAGAGCCGTGCGCGCAAAATCAGATTTTCTAACAATGTGTAAGACACCGGAACTTGCTGCTGAGGTTACGATTCAACCTGTTGATATTATTGGAGTTGATGCCGCAATACTTTTTTCGGATATTCTTGTAATTCCGGAAGCGATGGGAATGCATCTTGAAATGAATGAAGGCAAAGGTCCCGTTTTTCCTAGTCCAATTCGTACTGTTGATGATGCAAAAAAATTAAAAGAGATTGATCCGGCTAAAGACTTAAAATATGTTCTTGATGCTGTTACTCTGACAAAAAATAATTTGAACAATCGTGTTCCATTAATTGGATTTAGCGGTTCACCCTGGACACTCCTGACTTATATGGTTGAAGGCAAAGGATCAAAGAATTTTTCTGAAGTTAAAAAACTTATTTATAACAATCCAGAACTTGCTCATTCAATTCTTGATAAGCTGGCTAATACTGTTGCTGATTATCTTTCCGCAAAGATTGAAGCGGGCTGCAATGCTGTGCAGATTTTTGATACCTGGGGTGGAATACTTTCGCAAAAAGATTTTGAGGAATTTTCATTGCGGTATGTTGAAAAGATAATTTCTCAAATCAAAAGAAAAGGTGAACCAGTAATTTTCTTTGCCAAGGGTGTTCATTTTAATCTTGGCAAGTTAGCAAGCATTGGTGCTGATGTTCTTGGTCTTGATTGGAATATGGATTTAGGTGAAGTTAGAAAACAAGTCGGCAATAAAGTTGCGTTGCAGGGCAATATGGATCCGACAGTGCTTTATGCTAATAAAAATTATATCAGAGAAGAAGCAATACGAGTTCTAAAATCTTTCGGTAAAGGTAACGGGCATATATTTAATCTTGGCCATGGGATTTTACCCGATATCGATCCGGAAAACGTTAAAGCACTTGTACAATTTGTAAAAGAAGAAAGCAAAGTTTATCACCACTTAGACACTAAGAGCACTTAGAAGCACTTAGTGAAACTTTGTGTTCTTGGTGCCTTAGTGGTAAATGAATTTAAGGAGTTTAAATGTTTGAAATAGATTTAAAAAAATTTAAAAAGTACGATAAACCGGGACCGCGCTACACAAGCTATCCAACGGCTCCGCAGTTTAATGAAAAATTCACTCACGAAGATTATCTGAATGAAATAGTAAAGACAAATTACGGAGAAAATCTTCCTGATCTTTCACTTTACTTTCATTTACCATACTGTGATACACTTTGTTACTTCTGCGGCTGCAATATGATAATCACTCGTAACAGAGATAGAATAAAAGAGTACATAAAGTATCTTAAAAAAGAAATTGATCTTACAAGGACTTATCTGTTAACAGATAGAAAAGTTGCACAGCATCATTGGGGTGGAGGAACACCAACGCATTTAAATCCTGATGAAATAAATGATTTAGCTTCCTACATTAATCAATCATTTCAATTTAACGAGAATGCTGAAATAAGCTGCGAGATTGATCCACGTGAACTTACACGTGCGCATCTTGAAGCATTGCGTAACAATGGATTCAACAGAATAAGCATGGGTGTGCAGGATTTTAACGATAAAGTTCAGAAAGCCGTTAACAGAATTCAGCCTGAAGATATTACACGACAAGCTGTAAAATGGATAAGAGAACTTGGTTATGACAGCATCAATCTTGATTTGATTTATGGATTACCTTTCCAAACGGTTGATACTTTTGCAGATACAGTTGATAAAATAATTGATATTAATCCGGACAGAATTGCGGTTTTTAATTATGCTCACGTTCCGTGGATGAAAAAACATATGGCGCTCATTCATCCGGAAGACATTCCTGCTGCTGAAATTAAACTTGAAATTCTAAAAATGACAATTGAAAAACTTGTTAATGCAGGTTATGAATTTATTGGGATGGACCACTTTGCAAAGCCCAACGATGAGCTTGCCGTTGCTATGCGCGAGAAAAAACTTTATAGAAATTTTCAGGGTTACAGCACAAATGCAGGAGCTGATCTTTACGCAATGGGGATAACATCAATCTCTCAACTTAAAAATGTTTATGCACAGAATTATAAAACAGAAAAAGAATATTACTCGGCTTTGGATAATGAAAAACTTCCAACTGCAAAGGGTTATCAACTTACAGAAGATGATCACTTACGCAGAGAAGTAATTATGCGTTTGATGTGTGATTTTGAATTAGACTTTAAAAAAATTGAAAATCAGTTTAAGATAAATTTTAAGAAATATTTTGCGTGGGGATTAAATAACCTCAAAGAAATGCAAGCCGATGATCTTGTTGAAATTTCGGATAGCGGAATTAAAGTTAAAAATATGGGTAGGATGCTTATCCGTAACATTGCTATTAATTTTGATGGCTACATTGAACGCAAAGAAGATACTGCTAAGTATTCCAGGACCGTTTAATTTTATATCCTTCAAAAATGAAAAATGATAAATTATTATATAGCGAGATAAAACAGCTTATAGAAAAAGCTAAGAGTTTTATTGTTCAAAACGTAAACACAACACTTGTGTTTACAAACTATCATATTGGAAAAATGATAGTTGAAAATGAACAACAAGGGAATGAACGAGCAAAATATGCTGAGAAGACTCTCGGAAATTTATCAAAGAAACTAACAAAAGATTTTGGAAGAGGATATACAAAGCGCAACTTAGAACTGATGAGAAAATTCTACATCACGTACTCAAAAACGAAATCACTGATTTCGCAATCAAATAAAACGAAATCATCGATTGCAAAATCTGAAAATTCCCAATATAAAAGTGGATCCCAAACGAAACCACTTATTATGCAATTTGGAGAATTGTTTAAGCTAAGCTGGACACAATATATCTTCTTAATGAAAATTGAAAACGAATACGAACGAAATTTTTATGAGATAGAAGCCATAAACAATAACTGGTCGGTGCGTGAGCTTGCACGACAATACAATTCTTCTTTGTATGAAAGGATTGCTTTAAGCAAGGATAAAAAGAAGTTTACCGAGTTAAGAAAAAAAGGGCAGCTCATAGTTAAACCGATTGATATGCTAAAGGATCCATACATTTTAGAGTTCCTTGAATTAAAATAAGAATCCGTTTATACAGAAACAGAACTGGAAACAGCGTTAATTAATAAATTAGAAAATTTTCTTTTAGAATTAGGTAAGGGATTTTTATTTCAAAGCAGGCAGCAAAGAATTTCTTTTGATGGTAATAATTTCTATATCGACCTGGTTTTTTATAACAGAATTCTTAAATGCTTTGTTTTGGTTGATCTTAAAATTGGAGAACTTACTCATCAGGATATTGGGCAAATGCAAATGTATGTTAACTTTTATGATCGTGAAATAAAAGCAAAACAAGAAAACAAAACAGTAGGATTGGTTCTTTGCAAGCAAACTAATAAAGCTGTTGTTGAATATACACTACCGAAAAATAATGATCAGATATTTGCAAGAGAATATAAACTTTACTTGCCCAGCAAGAAACAGTTGCAGAATTTACTGCTTGGATAAGTGAAAGGTTTTTTTACATTGAAAAATTGTTTAATAGCAATAGAACGCGGATGACACAGACCTGCCTTTTCCGGCAGGCGGGTTCAACAGATTTGCGCAGACTAAGATTTAATCAAACACTAAGATTTAATCAAACACTAAAATTCTATTATAAATAAAATCAAAACTAAAAGTTTTTGATTCGGTTCGCCGTTCAATATACTCTGCAACTTTTTCTAATCGCTTGGGAATTGAAAGAATTTTTTTCTGAGCTTTTTGTGCGATATCATTCAAACCGGTTATCAATTCAATTTCCCAAAACTTTATTGCTTCTTCAACAATCTTTTTATAATCACGCGGACCATAAATACCAACTCTTCTTACAACATCTGCCATATCACGAAAATTAGGCATTGAAATTCCGGGCATATCAATCGCGGGCATTATATCGGCAGCAGAAAGCATTGCTCTGTTTGGATCAAGCTTAAGAACTTCTTTAAATACATTTCTGTAAAAAGTAAAATGCTTTGCTTCATCTGCCGCAATGTTGCTTAGAATACCATTTAATAAAGGTTCATCATCGCCGGCTAACTTTCCGGTGTTCTTGTGAGAAAATTGTGTTGCTCTTTCCTGAAGGGTTGTGTACACAAAAACTTTGTAAGGATCTTTATCCCAATCGGGATTAAAACCACTTTCAATATAGTGAAACTGCATCAACTCAACTTCGCGGAAACTAAACAACCGAGCATCACGAACGTAATCTCTTATCACTGCACCATGTCTGTCTTCTTCTGCAGTCCACATATTATTCCATTTGGACCAGAAGCTTCTATCGCCAAGATGCTGAGCAATTAGTCTGTGAAAGTGAGGTAAACCTTCTTCCGTTAAGAGATTTAATGCAACAGCAACACGAACTTCATCCTTAACTCCGCGTACACGATCGCGAAGATTTTTAATGTTTGTTTCCTGATCATCATTCATCTTTTCATCAGCAGGAAGAAAATCAGAGGAGAACCATAATTTTCTTTTATCAACATGATCCTCCATCCATTCTTTTACTTTGCCTTCAAGTTGACTCAGAACTTCAGTTTTAGCTTTTATTTCGTTTTGTGACGAATTATTTTCTTTTATAAGAATATCCATAATTATTTTACTTTTTAACGGTTAATAGTTTAATATTAGAACAATAATATGCCTGGAATAATTCAATTAAAAGGCAAGTAAAAAGAATAAGAAAGGTTTTACATTTTATTTACAATTAGTATGTCACACTCCGACTTCGCTTAGTGTGACATTTATCTAAAAATACTTTAATCGACTAGTCACTCGGTCTTTCACCCATTTTTGCGGTGGTAAAGAAATCATTATAAAATCGTTTTGTGTACTCATCTAATAATTGGTTGATTCTTTCTTTGCTGGATGATTTTATTATCAACCCTGCGTGATATTCCTTTTTTAATCTCCATACAACTTCTGGATCGTTGTAGGAATTAAGATCAGGCCATTCTTGTTTAGAAAGAGAAGTAAGTATTGCTGCAAAATCATTTTTAACTTTCGGGAGCTTGTAAGGTTTTTCTCCATTCAGGATTTCAATTTTTGCCCATTCTCTCCAAAGATTAATTCCAGTCGCTGCTTCAACAAGGGAGGAAAGATTAGCTCCGCCCACTCTCGCAGAGGTTTCCAGGAAAAAAAGTTTTCCATCTTCAGCACGAATAAATTCAGAGTGAGAAACTCCGCGCAATAATCCTAATGCTTTCAATACTTTTCTGTTTAGTTCTAAAACTTCTTTTGCTTCTTCAGAATTGCTATCAAGTGTTTGACTTGTGAAAACTCTTCCCTGATGTGCAACTTCAAATGGCGGAGTGCCGTATTTACTTGCTAAACCAAATACAACTTCTCTGTCGTTAATTATAGTATCAACGTGATAAATACTGCCCGGGATAAATCTTTCCATCAGAAAGAATGATTGTTCGTCGGCAAGATAATTTATTCTATCCCACATTTCCTGTTTGTTGTTAACTTTTTTTAATCCATAAGAACCAGCAAGCAAACGTGGTTTTATTATGTAAGGGAATGGCACTGTATCAGCAAACTCATTTATCTTTTTATGATTAAGAACATGAATAAATTCCGGAACCGGGATTCCGTTTTCTTTTGCAACCATTCTCATTGCGAGTTTATCACGGAAGTGTCTTGCGGTTGTATCACCCATTCCAGCTATTCTTAAATGTTCTCTTAAAGATGCTGCACGTTCAACATCAAAATCATCAAGCGCAACTATTCTATCTATCTGCTCAGTACGCGCAAGATAACTTACACCGTAAATAACATCCTGCATATTCCAATTTTTATTTTTGTCCGGTATATAAAAAATCTCATCAATACTTTCTCTTGGCCAATCTGAATTCTCCAAACTTTTTGATGTAAGCAGAATTACCCGGCAGCCCTGTGCTTTGGCTTCCCGCATAAAGTCAAAACCCTTTTCGTAACTGGAAATGCAAAGAATTGTAAGCATGACATTCCTCTTAAAATTTGTGGAGCATTAAATTCTATTTAAATATGATTTAACAGTACTTATCTGAATATCGAATGTAGAACAAGGAATAAAGAATTTAGAAATAAAGAAAAATTTTACGTTAAACTATTTTCGTTTGTCATTATTTTTTTTAGCAGTTTCAATACTTTTGACAAAAATAGCAATAAGCTCATTACATTCAACTAGTGCCTTTTCTACTAAATCAAATTTATTAGTTAATGGTGCTCTTTTTATTATTTTAAGTGCTACAAGAGATTCTCGCAACTCTTTTAATAAAACCTTCAACTTGTGAATAAAATCATTTCTTGATTCTGCACTTTTGCCATAGGCATTCCTGTGGAAGTGCTTCTCCATATTGTAATGCAGGGGAAGTGCCCGATCTAACTAATTGCCCGGCAATATGATTGTCTGCTTTTGTATTGTTTAAACTTTCTGTTATTGAAATAATTAAAACAGCAAAATCAATAAGTCTGTCTTCTAAATCAAACTTCCCATTTTGCATCATAATGTATTCTCTGTTTATAATTAAAAATAAATTTAATTACTTCATAATTCAATATTTAAAATTTCTTATTCGATATTCACTTTCAAACCTTGAAATTTAGTAGCCTACTAATTGGATAAACATTTTCTCCTTTATCATAAAACGGTGAGCGCTTATAAAAGAAGTCTAATCTTTCTCCGGAATTATTTCTAAATGCTTCATCTTCGTTTAATTTTTTATAAAACTCTGTTCGTAACTCGGAATCCTTTTTCAACATTTGCTTTGCAACGGGTTCCATTACATAAGCTTCTGCATATTCTTTTCTTTCGAAGAATGCGTTAAAGAATCCCCAGTTAACAAAAGAATCGGGTGCTTCAGGTTCAAGCAAATTTACAATTACTCTAAGTTGTCTTTGATTAGTATAAACAATCAAAGTTCCCGCTTCAACTTCCACTGTTTCTGTATATGGCGTGCAGTTAAACGAGGGAAGCTGTCTCCCTTCGTAAGGACGAGGAGCAAATTGAACATTATCAAATTTATACTTTTCAACTTTTAATATTTTTTTTGCCTTAACCAGATTAAACAATATACGATGCGATTTAATAACCTCTATTACGTTCTGAAATTGTTTTGGAATAAGATAAGCCGCTGGCACTATAATCTTCTTAAGAGAATTTGCTTTGTTAAAAATTGGTATCTCAATTTCGATTGGTTTATTCGTATAATAACGGACAGTTGATCCTGTAATCTCGCTATGTTCGTCGTACCACTCGAATCCCTTAAACAAAAATTTATCAAACTTTCCATTACCCCTCAGAACAAGAGGAAATTTCTTTTTATTAACCAAATAATTTTTAATTGTCTGTTTATCGGCTTGCCTGTTTAGTGAGATAATTTCCTTGTGATTGTTATTAACAAAATCTAAAGTGTGTTCCATCATTGATTTTGTTGAGAAAACACGATTTGCAAAAGGTTTTAAACTATGAGTTTCCACAAGCAGGCAAACTCTGTTTTGAGTTGCAGAATATCCGTGTGATAATCTTGGCGGAGAGGGTAAATCTATAATTCCGCTTTCAATTGTTCCGGATTTAAATTCCATATAAGGACCGATAAGAAATCCATCTCGCTCGACTTTACTCAGCAAGTGTGGTAAATATTTTTTTTCAATCCAGTTAACCAATTCTTTATCAATGTTCTGGTGTGTTTCAATTCCGTAAGTTACATGATATTGATAATCCGCGCCGTTAGTTGTGTGATTATCAATCATAAAATCAGGCAGCCACTCATTAAACAGTTTTAAGAATGATCTTATCTCAGGTGTATCTGCTTTCAGATAATCTCTGTTCAGATTCAAATTCAAGGCGTTGGTTCGCCATCCCATTTTCTTTGGTCCGTTTTGATTTGGTCTGTTAAACGGACTTACTCTTTCATGTCCATCCACATTAAGAACCGGGATGATTAATAAAATTATATTATCCAAAAGATTATGTTTTTCTTTTGTAATAAGAATTTCACGCAGCAAAAGCATACACGCATCTTTACCTTCAACTTCTCCTGGATGAATTCCATTTTGAATAAGAATAATTGCTTTTCCGGTTTTCTTTGCTTGCTCAGGAGTAAAACTTTTATCCTTAGATACAATTATTACTTTTAATTCCCTGCCTTGCGGAGTAATTCCAATAGTTTTGATTTTTACATAAGGTGTGCTATCCGCAAATTTTTGGAAATACTTTAAAGTGTTTTCATAATCCGGAGATTCAAGTTGATTTGATTTTTCAAAATGCGTAAGCCAGTCTTTGGAAATATTTTTGTCCTGCATTGTAATAATTATGATTAGTTAATGTTGATGTAAATATAAGACTTTAAAGTGTAGCACACCTCCGAGGTGTACTACACTTTAGTCCACACAAGATTTTGATATTCAGTATGTTTCTCTAAAAACTTTCTTACATACCAGCAGTTTGGGATAACTTTTAAGTTTTTTTCTTTTGCATATTCAAACGCTGCAAGTACAACTTTTTCTGCTAATCCTTGACCGCGTAATTGCGGAGGAGTATATGTTGAATAAAGATCAATTGTATCCTTATTTTCTGAATAAAGAACATAGACTTCATCCCCATTAACATTCATTAAAAAGCGGCTGGCAGTTTTATCGTGTAAAATTTCATTCATTGTTTTAGTTTTTATTTTGAATTTCTGTTGAATCAATATTAACAATTAAAATTTTTTCCCGGTCTTCCTGTCTTGTTAGTATTGTTAAAATATGTTTTTGAATTTCGTCTTCAAGTTCTTCTTCATTAACGATTGCTTTATCCGGATCGGTTGGAAGAAGCCGCCACGGTTTTATTCCTTTGAAATTATATTCACCATAAATTATAACAGGAGTTCCATAAGCAATAATGTTTTCACCATCAGCAGTAAGCATCCATTGCTCAGCCCAGTTATAAATCCAAAAGGCATCTTCAGAAAGTAATCGTGCACAAGAATGACTTGCAGGATAACCCGGTAGTTCATATTCGTGAAGTGAGACACCTTCAAAGTTGTCAAGATTAAAATACCACTTTAAAATCCATTCATCATTTACGGTGCTTGTTGTTTTTTTTGATTTCCAGTTTGTGGCAAATAATCCATTTGGAGTGGGAGTTGATTTTTTGCCGGTGCTCGTTGGTCCCCATTTTACAAGTTGCCCGTATTCATAAGCGGCAAAGGCCTGATATGTTTGAGATATTATTAAAATCTTTTTTACTTTTTCCAGAAGATCAATATGCTGCGGGAAAGGTGAATAGGCGTTTCTATCATTTATTATTGTATCGGGTACAACAAGTGAATCTAATCTCCTGATTCTGTTTTTATCAATTCTATTTAAAGATAAAATTATATCAGCTCCTGTCGTATCAAATTCGCTTATTAATGAATTATAACTAATTGCTTTTATCATCTTATAACGGATAACAGGAATTTGAGGGATTGTATCACGAATCATTGTTGTTGAATCTACTGCGCCTAATGAATCAGTTAAAAGATGTTTATCTGTTTTCTTTTGTTCCGAGCAAGAATAGAAAATTATTGAGTAAAGAATTATCCACAAGCTAAATCTAAAAATCATTTCTAATCCAAAATTCTTCTTGATTGAAAATTTTTTAGCAAATCATCATATCCTACAAACTGAATTCCATCCCAGCCAATACTTTTAGCTGCTTCAACGTATTCTAAAATATCATCAATAAAGATGTGCTCATTAGAGGGAAAGCCGGAAAATTTTTCTACAGCTTGATAAATTTCTTTTTCCGGTTTAACAAATCCAACTTCGTGCGATAAAAAAAGTTTATCAAAAATCTTTAGAAATTCATAATGTTGATATCCATACTTTTGATGAATTGAGTTGGTGTTGGAAACCAGATATAGCTTGAAGTTTTTCTTTATTTCAGGCAGAAGCGCAACAACCTCCACATTAAGGGAAAAGATATCTGACCAGTATCTGCAAAATGTTTCTCCATCAATTTTATGATCAAGATATTCTAACATCTGATCAATAAAAACTTTTTCAGATATCAATCCCTTTTCAAAATCTCTATGAATGTGATAGTTTTGTTTATAAAGTTCAATGAATTGTTCGCCAATTCCGGGTTTAATTTTATTGACTTTATCTACAAAATATTTGTAATCAAATCGAACTAAAACCTGTCCGAGATCAAAAACAACAGCGGAATATTTTTTATCTGTCATTCAGCGATTACAAAAATATCGTCTGCAAGCCCCTTGTTTACTTTTATACTGCTGACAGTCATTTCAACAGTTTGTGGACCAAATGATTGTGTGATTTTAAATGGATATTTTACTCCATCAACATCTTTATAATCACCATAAATAGTAACTTGTTGAGCCGGTCCCATTTTAGTTTCAAGCTCTCTTAATTCTTTTACTTTAAGTCCGGATTCCGCATCAAAATATGAATACCATTTTGTTCCAGAGGGAGTTTGCATTTTAATTTTATAAGCATCTTTATCGTTAACTTTTTCAATGCCATCAGAAGAAATTGTTATATTAAATTTTGCCGGATTTAAAATAAAGTTCATATCGGCTTCAATCTTTAATGATTCAAGTTCTTTATCTTCAACCGGAATTTTTTGACCCATTGCAGTCATAACAGCTTTATCTCCATCAAAAATTACAACCTGTTCCATTCCGCCAGCTTTTACATCCTGCCTCATTTTATTTGGAGCTTTTTGCTTAACAGTTATTGTAAGATTTTGCCCCATTGCCGTTCCGCGCATTATTGTTGTTCTGTCTTCAACTTTAGATAATGCATCCCGTCCACCAATAGCATCAATATATTTTTCGATGACCACATTCGGATCAATATTTACAGCTGAAGTAGAATCCTGTGAATATACTTGCTTTGCACTGATCATTAAAAAAAGAACCGTTAGAAAAGATATTAGTTGTTTCATTGTGTTACCTTGTTTGTTAAAATGTTATAAGTAAAAATACGAATAAGATTTAATTATCTATAAAAATTATAACCGTTAATCATTGATTAAAACCTTATATTTGAAAGTATCTAAATAGTACGCTAAAAATAAAATATTTTTCGGCAGCAAAATTATTTCAACAATTATCAACTTAATTTATGAATCGTAATTTACTCTTCATCTTTGTCCTCGTGGTTTTAATAAATCCGCTTTATTCCCAGCAATTTACAGTAAGAGGCAGAGTAACAGATCAACAAAAATTATCTGCGTTAAGTTTCGCAAATATCAGAGTTGCAAAAACAACCCTTGGAACTTCTGCAAATGTAAATGGAGAATATGAGCTTAAACTTACGGCTGGCGTGTATAATTTAATCGCTTCATTTATTGGATATAATTCAGATACTATCAAAATCCAGGTAAATCAAAATCTATCAAACATTAACTTTACTTTGAATCAAACAAAAATAGATTTACCTGAAGTTGTAATTAAACCAGGAGTAAATCCGGCAATAGAAATTATACGAAAAGCTATCGAAAAGAAGAAAATCAGAAATCAAAAATTAAAAAGTTATGAGGTTGAAGCTTATACAAAAGGAATTATCAGAACCACAGAAGACATCTCGGCTAAAGGCAGTAGTATTGGCGTGGGGCTTGGAGGAAACGATACCACAGATTTGATTATCTCGGGAATACTGGAAAATCATAGTCGAAATTATTTTCAGTACCCTAATCAATTTAAATCAATAATACTTGCACGAAAACAAAGCGCTAACTTTCCCCCAACAATTAATACACTTACCGGAGGAAGATTAATCCAGAATTTTTATGAAAATGAAATAAACTTTTTGGGCAGGGATTTGCCGGGACCGATTGCAGACAATTCACTTGATTATTATTATTTCTACATCGAAAAAATTACGGCACAGAATAATAAAAAAGTTTATCAGATTCATATGGAGCCGGATAATTCGGCTAACCCCGGATTTGCCGGTGAAATATTTATAACAGACAGTGCATATGATCTCGTTAAAGTTGATTTAATTTTAAATCGTGCGGCTAATACTGGCGGATTGTTTGATACGGTAAATGTCTTTCAGCAGTTTGATGAATATGCAGAGATTTATTTGCCGGTTGATTATCGGTTATTCGTAAAAGCAAACTTGCTTGGATTGGTAAGAGTTGGATTTGAGTTAAACACAATCTTGTTTGATTACAAAATAAATCAAACACTACCCGAAAATATTTTTAATAAAGCAATAGTATCCGTTGTACAGGATGCCGATGAAAAAGATTCAACTTATTGGCAATCAACGCCAACAATACCAAACACCGGGGAAGAACAAAATGCTTATCACAGAATCGATAGTCTTGAAAGCATTCCCAAAAAATTTCTTGATGATTTTTCACCGCTAAGTACCCGGATTAATTTATCTGATAACGTATCTATCAGTGCACCACTCGGCATGTATCATTTTTCAAGAGTTGAAGGACATGCTTTAGATTTTGGTTTATTTGTTGATGATGCTTTTAACAGACGATTTAATTCTTCATTAAACTTTTCATATGGTTTTTCTGATAAGAAATTTAAACGGGATTTTAGTGCCGGATATCTTTTGGGTGATTACAGAACATGGGAAATAGGTTTAAATGTCTTTAATAAAATTAATGTTTTGTTTGGGGAGTCTGATAAATACGGCGAGCTACTATCAACACTAGTTGCTCTGATTTCTAAAAATGAGTTCAGGGATTATTATTACTCAAATGGATTTGCTATTAGTATTGAAGGCGAAGTTCTGCCTGTTCTGAATTTAAGAATTGGATTTAAGAACAAAACCGACAACTCCGCATTTGTAAACACAAATTTTTCCTTCTTCAACAAAAACAAATCCTTTCGTGATAATCCCGCTATATACGAGACGAAGATAAATTCACTTAGCTTTGGTTTTGATATTGATTTCAGAGATTATATCGAAGACGGATATTTCAGAAGAAGAACCTCGCTGGGCAAATCTTATATTTTGTTTTCCGGAGATATTAGTTATTCTAATAAAAGTTTATTTAACAGCGGATTGAATTTTACAACTTATGAATTTAGCACTCGTGCATTCTTAAGAACCTTTAATTCGGCATTTCTTAATTTTAATTTATATATAAGATTGAACGATGGCACAACTCCATATCAAGATCTTTACTCATTGCCTGGAAATATTGATGTTGTGTTCAACTCACAAACATTCAGAACTCTTAATGTTAATGAAATCGTTGGTGATAAAATTATAACCTTAAACCTTACCCACGATTTTAGAGATGAAATTTTCAGAATCTTAAACATACCAAGATTAAAGAAATGGGAGATAATGTTATCTCTTATTTTCAATGCTGCCATTGCAGAAATTACTCCGGAAACATCCGCCATTTTAACGAATTCTGTAAAATCATTTAATCATCCATTTTATGAAATTGGTTTTGGAGTTGGGAAAGGATTAATTCCATTTAAAGTTGAGTTTATGTGGAAACTTAATTATAGAGATGGAAATAATTTTAGAGTTGGTTTAAATTTACCTTTGCTTTAAAGATCAGGTAAGAGCAAAAAAAAAGCGCTCAAAAAAGAGCGCCTAAAAAAGGAAATAAACAGAACTTATTTCTTGGGCTTTGCTTCACTTACTATGATATTACGACCCTTGAGTTCAGTACCATTTAGTGCCTGAATTGCCGCATTTGCTTCAGCTTCAGTTTCGAATTCAACGAAACCAAAACCTCTTGATCTGCGGGTCTCTTTATCAGTAACTACTTTTGCTGAAAGTACGTTGCCATGTGCGGCAAATGCTTTCTGCAAGTCTTCGTCATTAGCTGACCAGGGGAGACTCCCTACAAACAATTTAGTACTCACGAAACGAACCTTTAATTAATTGAACAAAAAAGCGTCATTTGACGCGGGAATAAAATAATATTTTTAATTAAAGAAACAAAGAAATATTTTAATTAATCCTTAAGCTTTACCATAATTATAAAGGACTGAAATTTAGTTTTGAATAGTTTTGTAGACACTTTTTAATTAAAACACACTAATTTATCAATAATTTGATTTGATAACTTACAAATTATAATTACTAACCATTCCATCTCTCCACTTTGCACGAGATGAAGATTACGAGTTTTTTTTGTAGATGTTGTTATTCTAAATTATACTGAGCAAAGGCGAAGGGTAACGACTTTAATTTGCCCGAACATCAAATTTGAAGAATAATATTATTACATAATCACTTGGAAATAGAGAGAAAAAATCAAAGAAGTTTTTCGATTGCATCTTTAACATTTTCAACCGGAATTATTTTAATTGAATCAGAATTCTTTAAACTTTTTAAATTTCCATTCGGTACAACAGCGGTTTTAAATCCAAGCTTTTGTGCTTCAGCAATTCTTTTTTCGATATGACCCACACTTCTTATTTCTCCACCTAATCCAACTTCACCAATTATTATTGTTTGATTATCCACAACCTTATCACTTAAGCTGGAAGCAATGCTAACGCAAACAGCAAGATCAGCAGCGGGTTCTATAACTCTTATACCTCCCGCTATATTTACAAAAACATTATGAACGGAAGCTCTAACGTTAGCTCGCTTTTCCAGCACAGCCAAAAGAATAGATAACCTTTTTTGATCGAATCCGTTTGATACCCGTTGTGGATAACCGAAGTTTGATGGAGTTACTAATGCTTGCACTTCAAGCAATATTGGTCGGCTTCCCTCAATGCTGGATGTAACGACAGAACCGGGTGTTTGTTTTTCCCGTTCACTCAAAAACAATTCACTTGGATTTGTAACTTCACGCAATCCGTCTTCGCGCATTTCAAAAACACCGATTTCATTTGTGCTGCCAAATCTGTTTTTTTGCGCTCGTAATATTCTAAACGAATGATTAGTTTCACCTTCAAACTGAAGTACTGTATCAACCATATGCTCAAGAATTTTTGGTCCCGCAATCATTCCTTCTTTTGTAACGTGCCCGATTATTATAACCGAGTAATGATTTTTCTTTGCTTCTTCCATTAACAAAGCGGCACACTCTCTTATTTGGGTTATAGTGCCGGGTGAGTTTTCCAATTCACTTCGATATGTTGTTTGTATGGAATCAATAATTACAACAGCGGGAGAAATTTCTTTTATTGCACCAAGTATGTTTGATAATTCAGTTTCAGCTTGTACGAAGAACGAATCTGATTTTACTTTTAATCTGCTTGAGCGGAGTTTAATTTGTTTTTCTGATTCTTCACCAGTTACATAAAGAACTTTTTCTTTGATACTTGCTGCGGCTTGCATAGCTATTGTTGATTTGCCAATCCCGGGATCACCGCCAAGCAATATAACTGAGCCGGGCATTAAACCTCCACCAAGCACCCGATCAAATTCTGTTATTTTTGTTTTTATTCTATCTTCTTCATTTGCAGATATATCAAGAATTTTGTTGTAGCTAAACTTTGATTGTGAAATGTTTGCCTTACGCGGTGATGTTTCTATAATTTCTTCCACAAAAGAATTCCAGCTATCACATTCAGGACATTTACCAATCCATCGCAGCGATTCATATCCGCAATTGGAGCATATGTATTTTATTTTTGTTTTGCTCATAATATGTCAAACGTCAAAAGTTAAATGTGAAAAGAAAAAATTATAAAAAAACAGCCTTAACATTTAGAACCGGTGTTAAAAAATTTAGTCCGTCATTTCTAATCCGACTTCAATCGGTGAGAAATCGTATCCCTAGTATCAATTAGATTTCTCTCCCGATAAATCGGGATCGAAATGACTTTTAATCAAAATTAAATTACAAAAAACTTCCAACAATTTTTTCTACTTTAGAAAGTGCAGTTACAATTTGTCCAACATCCTTACCGCCAGCAGTTGCAAGATGAGGACGACCACCGCCGCCGCCGCCAACTAATTTAGCAAGTTCACCAACAATTTTTCCTGCACTTAGTTTCTTATCTTTAATTAAATCATCGCTAACAACCGCAACTATTCCGACCTTATCTTCTATTTGGGCAATCAAAACACCAACTCCGCTTTTAATCCTGTTCCGCATCTCATCGCCAAAAGATTTTAATTCATCCATTGAATCCGCATGCACTTTTCCCTTATAAATCTTTACGGTCTTTTCTTCTGATGATAAAGAAAGAATATGATCAAGCTGTTCAAGTTTTTCTATCATTCTAAGTTCAGCAACTTCTTTCTCCAGTTTTTTCTTTGCATCAAGAAGCTCCTCAATTTTTTGTTCGGAAATTTTAATTAATTCCTGTTGAGATTGAATATATTTTTCAACTCCGGCACCTGTAACCGCTTCAATTCTCCTTACTCCGCTTGCAATTGAAGTTTCACTTAAAATTTTAAACAATCCGATTTCTGAGGAATTGTGAACGTGTGTGCCGCCGCAAAATTCCATAGTAAAATCACCAAACTGAACAACATTAACCTTATCTCCGTACTTATCACCAAAAAACATCAACGCACCCATTTTTTTTGCCTCATCAAAAGGAGTATCGCGATGATGAATCAATGGCAGATTTTTTCTTAACTGCTCATTTACGATTGATTCAATCTTTTGAATTTCATCGGAAGTTAGTTTTGCAAAATGCGTAAAATCAAACCTCAATCTATCGGGTCCGACATAAGATCCGGCTTGCTGTACGTGTGTCCCCAAAACAGTTCTTAAAGCTTTATGTAAAAAATGTGTGACGGAATGATTTCGCATTATATCCCAGCGTCGAACCTCATCTACTTCGGCGGAAACTTCTGCCCCAACTTTTAATGCCTGGGTGTTTTCTGAATTGATAACGTGTATAACATGATTGTTAATTTTAGTAACATCAACAACTTCAAAACTATTGTCACCAATTATTATTTTACCTGAATCATCAACCTGCCCGCCTGATTCAACATAGAAAGGTGTTCTATCCAGAATAACAAGTGTGTTACCGGCGTCTTTTTTTAAACCCACTATTTTTGCTTTGGTTTTGAGTTCATCATAACCTGTAAATATTGTTGGATTTGAATCAATCAAATTAAAATCAGATAAATCATTAGTTGTAATATTTACAGATGCAAATTTATCTTTAGATGCCTCGCGTCCGCGTTCTTTTTGTTGATTCATTAAACTGTTAAAACCTTCTTCATCTATGGCAAAGTCAATTTCCCGTGCCATTACATTTGTTAAATCAACAGGAAAACCAAATGTATCGTAAAGCTTAAAAACATCTGAACCGGGAATTACTTTTAAATTTTGCTTGATTAACTTTTTAATAATTTCATCAAACAATTCAATTCCACGGTCAAGAGTTGCGTTAAAACTTTCCTCTTCCGCTTTGATAATTTTTTTAACATAATCCTTTTTCTCAACTAATTCAGGAAAAACATCTCCCATATTTTCAACAAGAACATCTACAAGTTTATAAAGAAACGGTTTATGTAAATTTATTTTTCTTCCATAACGGGCAGCACGCCTTAAAATTCTGCGCAACACATAACCTCGTCCATCATTACCGGGAACAGCGCCATCTGCGATTGCGAAAGTTAACGCACGTATATGATCCGCAATTACACGCATGGGAATTTGTTCTTCTTCTTTATCATACTTTACTTTTGAAATTTTTACAATTGCATCAATAACCGGAGTAAAGACATCGGTATCATAGTTGGAGTTTCTTTTTTGAAGAACTGCGCAAACACGTTCGAACCCCATCCCTGTATCAACATGTTTTGCAGGAAGATCGTGCAGCTTACCTGTTTCATCTCTATTGTATTGGATAAATACTAAATTCCATATTTCAATACATTCCGGTGAGCCGGCATTTACATATTCAGGGTTATCAAAGTCATCACCAACATTTATATGGATTTCTGAACAAGGACCACAGGGACCTGTTTCACCCATTTCCCAGAAGTTATCTTTTTCATCAAACCTTAAAATGTGTTTCGGATTAATATCAGTTTCTGATTTCCAAAGTTCAAATGCTTCATCATCATCTTTATAAACGGTTGCCCATAATCTTTCTTTAGGAAGCTTCCACACATCAGTTAATAATTCCCATGCCCAGCCAATCGCTTCTTTTTTATAATAATCTCCAAAAGACCAGTTGCCCAGCATCTCAAAAAATGTATGATGATAAGTATCGTGCCCGACCTCTTCTAAATCGTTATGCTTGCCGGAAACACGAATACATTTTTGTGTATCAGCCGCACGTTTATATTCCCTTGAACCTTTACCTAAAAAAACATCTTTAAATTGGTTCATCCCGGCGTTTGTAAAAAGCAAAGTTGGATCATCAAAAGGAACGACCGGAGATGATTGTACGATGCGATGTTCTTTATACTTAAAAAAATCTAAAAATTGCTGACGAATTTGTCGTGAAGTCATATTTACCTTTTTTGAAAACTTGAAGGTAAAAATAACAAATTAGGGCTTAAGCATAAACTTTATTAAGAGGTTATTATCAAGGAATTCTTATCAATCAATCTGGCAATAAAATTGTGGATTTAAGCCACAAAAAACAAACGATTGATGAAACAATGACAAATGAAAAAAATCAAACCAGCGATATTGAATTAGTTTTACACATAACGGGCTTTAACGTTTCCGCTTATGAGCAGTTGTACGAACGATATTCCCCGATAATTTATACGTTGATAAAAAGAATTGTTTCAGATCCTGCTTTAGCTCAGAGTGTGCTAATAAAAGTTTTTGCGGTGTTTCTTAAAAGATTAGAATTTTATGATACAAAAAACGATAGCGTTTTTACCTGGCTTACTTTACTTGCACGTAATATTGCATTAGATGTACTTAGAAGATCAAAATCAGAAAAAGATTTACCTGCTTATGATGACAAGTATGAGATTGATATAATACTTCCCAAATTATCTACAGTAATAAGCCCAATAAATTTAAATGAATCTTCCGAGAAAATAAGAACATATAAAAATTATCTTACAGAAGTGCAAAGTCTGGTTTTATCAATCGTGTATTTTGAAGGATTGAATGAGGAGGAGATTGCTCAAAAACTTAATGCTCCTGTTGCAACTGTTAAACATAAAATACAAAGTACAATGGAATCATTAATGGGATTGTATCGAGAGCATGAAAAGTTTAGCGGGTTAAGAAAAGAAATGCTCGATTTGATAAAATTAGATGTACTTGGATGTCTTACCGGAGATGAATTAAAATATTTTAACAAACTAAAACAAGGTAATCCAGATTTTTTATGGAAGGAATTGGGTGATTATCAAAATCTAATGGCACTTATTTCAACATCATTACCAATCGAAAAACCGCCAATAGAACTATCAAATAAAATTGATCTGGTCTTTGGAAATGTTTTACAGGGTAAAACTGATGGGTACGAAATAAGCGTCCAACCAAAACAGGTACAGAAACCCGAGATAAAAAAAGAAAATCCTCCTGCAGAAAATATTCAAAAGCAAAAGCAGGATTTTTCATTCAAGTTTAAAGAGCCGCCGCCAAACGAGTTGTTCATTCTGAAAAAACAAGATCCGGCTTATCGATCTAAAGAATTTACCCCATCTGTGGCAGAAGATGTAAATAATGTTAAGATTATAGACCGGAACAATGTAACAAATAACCGCAATAATTTTACCGAGAAAAAAGAAGCGGTAATGGCCGGAAAGGAAATCCCGCAAGTAAATTTAAAAGAAGATAAAATCACAAAGCAAAATACTGTTCAGCCGGTTTTAGATAAACATAACATCAAAGTTAAAAGTGATGAGCCAATAACAGTAATAAAAGAAACACCAACTGTTCCTAAGCCAGTTGAAAAAGCTGTTCAATCAAGATCCATCCAGCCAACTTCGGATAGATTTAATGTTAAGCCAAAAGTTGAAGAGACATCAACTGTAAAAAAAGATGTACCGATTGAATCCAAAAAAGAAGATAAACCAATACAAGCAAAAACCATATTACCAAACTCGGATAGATTTAATTTAAAACCCAAAACCAGTGAGCCGGTAACTGTAAAAAAAGAAATTCCCCAAGCTCCAGTTAATAATGAAAAAGTTATACCAGTAAGAACTATTCAGCCAACTTCAGATAGATTTAATTTAAAGCCAAAGGTTAATGAGCACATTGCAGTTCAAAAAGAAATTCATTCTGTTTCTAAAAACAATGAGAAAGATTTACAAGAAAAATCCCTTAAACCATCCGTTGATAATACTAAGCCAAATTTGAAAACCAGTACTTCAACAGCTACTGAGAAAATCGCTCAAACGATTACCAATAAAGCCAATAAACCAGAGTTAGCAGAGAAGGCAGAGATTAAGGAGACGAAGACAAATGAACAAATAAATGTTGATGAAATAGTTTCCAGAATTGACGACGGTGATACAAAAGTAGAGTTGACAAACCAATCCGATGAACAGGTTGATGAAGTTTTAATCTTAAAGAAAAAACTAAAACGGAATTATTATCTTTTTGCCGGTGCGATGATCCTGTTATTATCAATTGGATTATTTGTTTTTATTACATTTAGCAGCGGACAGAAAAATATATCGGCCGAGATTTCCAATTCGTCTAAATCAAATGTTGCTGCAACGGATAATTTAACTCAATCACAAAATCCTCAGGTTGCGGCTGTTACCGGTGATATTAAAATAGAAACTCAAAAAATCGATCCGGTACAAAAACAACCCGAACAAATTAACACATCTCAACAAAAAGTTGATTCGCAAAATCAAATAGCCGCAGTTGTTGGTGAATTGCCGGGCAATACCCAAACAAATGAAACAACCGTTCCAGTAAAAGAAAATAAAATTGTTATTGAAGAAAAACCGCTAGTTACTGCCCCGTTAAATAAACGACAAAAAGAAAATGAGGAAGCACCATCAACTGTTTTGATGGCAGCGGAAGTTCAGCCGGAACTAATCGGTGGATTAAAGGGAATTCAAAGCCGAATAGAATATCCCGAGTTAGCCAATAAACTCGGAATTGAGGGAAAAGTTTTTGTCCAGGCAGTTGTTGATGAGAGTGGTAAAGTAATTTCAGTAAAAACTATAAAAGGTATCGGGGGAGGTTGTGACGAGGTTGCAATGGATGCTGTAAAAGACAGCAAATTTATTCCCGGAAGACAAAGTGGCAAACCGGTTAAAGTTCAGGTTACTATTCCTATAGTATTTAAACATTAATTTATCTATTGAACCGGTATACATTATCTTAAATTTATTGCTTTTTTAATGGTGTTGCTATACTTTTAAATCGAAGATAAGAAACAAAATTTAAAAGCCGGGCAAAATTGGAAACAAAACTTACTGACAGGGAAGTGATTGAGAGAGTAGTGAATAAAGACTCTAAAGCTCTTGAAATATTATACGATAAATACTCACCTATTTTATTTACTTTAATTAACAAAATTATTGGAGATAAAAGTAAAGCTGAAATTGTGTTAGCAGATGTTTTTGTTATCGTCTGGCAAAAAAGTGAGCTTTATGATTTTAGCTTACAAAATTTTTACACCTGGTTGATTTTATTAACAAGAAATAAATCTGTTGATTTTTTAAAACGTGAGCGCGGCGAAGTTATTGAAGAATATACAGATCAATATGAAAATCAATTTATCATTCCTAAAATTTCTCCGGAAATAACACCTCTTGAAATAGATGAGGCATTTGATAAAAGAGGATCAGTTTACTCCGCTGTAAATAATCTAACCGAAGCTCAACAATACGTTTTATCACTTGCTTATTACGAGGGATTGAGCGAAGCCCAAATAGCCGAAAGATTAAACATTCCATTGCCGACTGTTAAAACCAAATTACGCGTTGTTTTAAATAGCATAAAAGAGCATCTAACAAAAGAGGGGTAAAAGATGACAGATGAACAAAAAATATTTGGTTTGATTCCGGCAAAAGCATTGGGCTGTTTGGATACCGAAGATAATGTTACCATCCAATCCTACATTGAACAAGGATTCGATTTTCCGTGGGATGAGTTGGGAAAATATCAATACATTGCATCACTTTTACCTTTAGCATTGCAGCTTGAAATTCCCGAGCCGCAAATAAAAGATAATGTTGCACTAAGATTAATTAAGCTAAGCGAAGAATTACGTGCAAAACAAATCAAGGAAGAGGAAGAAGCGATTGCCTTAAACAAAATTGAAGAGCCGATTGATAATTTTACTGATGATAACATTAACCCTGAGGAGTTAGTTGAAAAACAAGCTCCGGTTGATAATGATGAACTTCTTGCTACTTTTAATCTCGATGATATTACTTTACCGGAAGCTGACTCACCGGAACCATTTACACTGACCGAAGCAGATGAACAAAAGTCCGAGATATATCAACTTACTTCTGAAGAAAGTTTGACAGAAAATTTAGCTGGCGAGGAAACAGAGACTATTCCGGAAACAACGGCTAACGAAGATTACATTTCATCTGAAAATGTTGAAGTAATCGCACAAGACAATATTCCTGAGGGGGGGTTTGCATTCAGTCAAACATCCGAAGAAGAAATTGAAGAAGAAAAAATTGAAAAAGAAGAAAAATCAATTATACAACAGATCGAAAGTCCAGCCATAGATGACAAACCTGATGATGTTCCTAAATATGCAAAACTTCAGGAGACTAAAAAGAAGTTATTTGATGAAAAAATGTTTAAAGCACTTGAGCAGGATTTTGACACTCTAAAATCAAATTTGGCAGAGAATGAAAAAAGATTTACCAGAAATATCCTGATGGCTTACGTTGCTATTGCTGTACTTTTGGCTTTACTTATATTTTCATTCTTTAAGTTTAGTTCTGATGTTAAATCTTTAGAAAACCAAATAAAGGATTTGAAAAAAAGACAATCATCTGAACTAATATTTCCAACAAAAATTAATTCTGATTTCTTTTTTCATTCCTAAATTCAATTGTTACAAGTGTAATTATTATAGCAAGGATTATAATAATTAACCAAAAATTTTTTAACAGTTGGTAAACAGATTCCACAAATAATTCCGGCGTTAAATTCCCACGAAATATTATTAACAAAACTCCCACAAATAAAAAAATGGTTGACAGAATTAAAGCAAGCTTGTTGGATTTTCCAATAAGATTTGTAATTAACAAACTTGAGCCGATAATTGTAAGCAATGCAGGAATAAATATTTTTGCCGGCTGATAAACTTCAAACAGCGAAAGTGAAAGAAGTGTTACCCCGATCTGAAATAAAATTGCTCCTAAAAATATTCCTGGTTGATTTTGTTTGAGGGAAGAATAATAAAACATGCTCATTCCCCAGAACATAGAGATGTAAGAAAAAAGCTGCGTCCAGGGAGCGTAAATAAACCCTAAAAACTTTAAGGCAACAGCAGCTATAATAAATAGTATTAAATAAAAATTAACCGAATAAGTTTTTCTCACAAAATTCTCTGCCCCATACTTGATGCAACAAGTTCTGATGCAAATACTGCACTGCTGTTTCGCACATCCAAAATTGGATTAACTTCAGCAACTTCGAGCGAAGACATACAACCGCATTCTGCAATCGACTCCATTAACAAATGAGCTTCACGATAATTTAATCCGCCCGGCACTGGGGTTCCAACACCCGGGGCAAAATTTGGATCAATGCTATCAACATCAAAACTTACGTGGATGTGATCAACACTTTCTTTAAACTGTTTTAACACACGATTGATTATTCTATGAATGCCAAGTTTATCAACATCACTCATTGTGTAAACAGTGGGATTTAATTTTTTAATATTTAATCTTTCCTGCGGATCAATACTTCTTGCGGCAATAATTGCACAGTTTTCAGGTTTAACTTTTGGGGCAAATCCATAAAAGTTCACGAGCTCTGAAAAACCCAATCCCATCGAAGCTGCAAGCGGCATACCGTGGATGTTTCCTGAAGGAGTTGTTTTATCCGTATTCATATCAGCGTGTGCATCAATCCAGATTACCCCAAGACTCAGTTTATTTTTTTTGCAGTAAGACGAAACTCCGGCAATTGTTCCCAACGCCATTGAGTGATCGCCGCCAAGACACAAAGGAAATTTTTTTTGCTCCAAAACTTTTTCAACTCGTGCTGCAAGAACTTTAGAAGTTTTAAGAATTTCATCTATATATCTAAGTTTAGGATTATCAAGCTTTTGCCTTTCCATAATTTCGATACTGATATCTCCAGTGTCTTCAACTTTATACCCGAGTTGTTCTAATTTATTTTCCAATCCTGCAATGCGCATTGCGGAAGGGCCCATATCAACACCACGACGTCCGGAACCAAGGTCCATCGGAAAACCGATTATGGTTACTGTTTGCTTATTTTCTTTGTTCATAAAAAATCTTTTAAGTGATAAGAATTTATTTTTAGAAAATTAAAGAGAATAGAATAAATATACTATTGGTTAGAAAGACTTAATAACTCATCTTACGCAAAAGTTGGTATTGAATAGCCACGTCCTTCAGGACGTGGACCAATCAACTGACAAATATAGGCTTTAGCCACAAAAATAAGTTGCCTTGTGGCTAAAGCCGGAGTTTTCTGTTTCATTTTCTCCACGACTTAAAGAAGCTGTGTGAAAATTCAATTGTAAGGAGAAAACTCACCCTAAATCCCTCTCTTAAAAAGAGAGGGACTTTGAAATTATAATGTATTAAGCCCCTTCTCTTTCTAAGAGAAGGGGTTGGGGATGAGTTCCTTTGGTTGACAAATAATTTTCACACAGCCTCTAAAAGTCGTGGCTATGTAAAGTCTAATTCTGCGTAAGGTGACTTAATAAATAAATAAGAATCATAATCCTTATATTTTAGACCAAAATCTTTAATATTATTTTAAAACCAAAGGCAAAACAATGCTGGGATATGAAAGCGAACCTTTAATTAGCATAGGTATTTTAACCGATAAAAAAATTAAGTTCGAGCTTTACGGAGATTTTAGTTCGTTTGGATTTAAACATTTTTTTAGCGGAAGGTTTGAGGCAGAGCTTGTTAATGATAGAATCATTTGTAAAAGTGATAGCGGAAAAATTGAAATAACGGATGAGATTATTTTTGAACCTCAGGAACCCGAAAGCGATTCCTTTTTACTGCGGGATGTTTTAATTGGAGTAAAGTTTCATTGGGAAAGAAGGGAAAAACAACGCTTCACTCATTCATTAAAACTGATAAAAGACGATGGTAAAATTGTTGCGATTAACATTATTCCAATTGAAAAATATTTAACAAGCGTTATATCTTCTGAGATGAGTGCCCACTGTTCTTTACCAATGCTTAAGGCAACTGCTGTTGTTTCCCGAAGCTGGCTTCTTGCACAAATTGAAAAATCAAAATCAATAAAATCCGAACACACCAATTATAAATCCATTTATCAGACCGAAGATGAATTAATTAAATGGTACGATAGAGAAGATCACAAATTATTTGATGTTTGTGCAGATGATCATTGCCAACGTTACCAGGGTGTAACTAAAGTTACTTCTGAAGCAGCAAAAAAGGCGGTTGAGCAAACAGCCGGAATCGTTTTGCTGGAAGGTGATCATATTCTTGATGCACGTTTCTCAAAATCTTGTGGTGGTATTTCCGAGTCATTTGAAAATGTATGGGAGCCGGTAAAGCACCCATGTTTAACTTCTGTTTATGATTATAAATTTATTGCAGATGATTTTGATGATGATTTTTCAAAAGAGGAAAATGCAAAAAAATGGATAAAGGGAAATCCTCCCGCATTTTGTAATACGCAGGATCCCAAAATTCTTAATCAGATTCTTTTAGATTATGATCAGGAAACTAAGGATTTCTATCGATGGAAAATTGATTTTACTCAATCTCAGCTATCAGATCTTATTAAAAGAAAAAGTGGAATTGATTTTGGACTGATAAAAGATTTGGTTCCGATTCAAAGAGGTTTTTCATCACGCATAATAAAACTTAAAATAGTTGGCACAAAAAAAACTTTAACCATAGGTAAAGAACTTGAGATAAGAAGAACTCTTTCCGAAACTCATCTTTACAGCTCAGCTTTTTATGTTGAAAAGTTTGGGGATCTTGATGGCGTACCGGAAAAATTTCTTCTTTACGGAGCCGGTTGGGGACACGGAGTTGGGCTTTGTCAGATCGGATCAGCTGTTATGGCTGAACAGGGTTATCAGTTTGATGAAATTCTTATTCATTATTTTAAAGGCGCAAAGCTTAAAAAGATTTATTGATTTGGAAATAGAATAAGTAAGATTAAAAGTAGAGTGAGATTATGATTAAACGTGAGAGAAAGTAAGATTGAGAATAATGAATAAATTTTTGGATAATACAAAATGAAAATTCTTTATTCCTGTTTATCAAAAAGCTGGGGCGGAATGGAAATGGTAACGATTACAGGAATAAAACAACTTTTAAAAAACAACATCAATGTCGAACTTCTTTGCGCTGATGAATCGCGTTTGCAATTAGAGGCAAACAACCTCGGGATAATAATTCATCCTATAAAAATTAAAAAGGTTCCGAATCCATTTTCAGTTCTAAAAATTTCTACAATTATTAAATCGGGTAATTATAATCTTATCCATTGCCACGCATCAAAAGACTTGTGGCTAATTGTTCCGGCATTAAAATTAATTAAAAATAAAACTCCGCTTGTTCTTACTAAACACGTTGGATCATTTATAGTTAAAAAAGATTTTCTGCACAACTGGCTTTATAAGCGCGTTACAAAAGCTATTGCTATAAGCAGTGTGATAAAGAAAAATCTTTTAGATACAACATCTTTAACTGAAGATAAAATAAGCATTATTTATAATGGTGTTGATCTTGATATATTTAATCCAGCAAGAGCAAACAGAAATAAAGTAAGAAACGAATTAAACATTGCTGAAGATGAAATTTTAATTGGAATGACTGCGAGATTTAGTCCTGGCAAGGGTCATGAAGAGTTTTTGTTTGCTGCAAATGAGTTAAATAAAAAATATTCTCAGATCAAATTTGTTGTTGTTGGTGAAGCGAGTCGTGGCGAAGATGCTTATGCAAACGGCGTAAAACAACTTGCGGTTAATTTTAATTTAAAAAATATTTCTTTTATTGGATTCAGGTCTGATATTCCTGATGTACTTGCCGCATTGAATATTTTTGTATTTCCTTCGCACGCAGAAGCGTTTGGAATCGCACTGATTGAAGCGATGGCAATGTGCAAAGCATCTGTTTGTTCTGATTCGGATGGTGTGCTTGATATTGTTTTAGACAACAAAACAGGATTGCTATTTAAAGTTAAAGATGCAATTGATCTTACTCAAAAGCTGGAAAGATTAATTCTAAATTCATCCGAACGTAAATTGCTTGGTGATAATGCAAGACAAAGAGTAATTGAAAAATTTAATCTCGAAAAGATAACAGACCAAACAATTGAACTTTACTCAAAACTAATTGAAGAAGGCAAATGAAAGTTTTAACAAAAGATCCCTTGATTAATAATTTTGTTGCAGAAAGAAACTTCGCTGAAGCTGCAAAACGATTATTTGAAGTTCAAAAAGAGCAATGGCCAATGCTTGCTTCGGGATATAAAACTTTAGAAACTGTAAAATCAAAATCTTTTCAATTTGATGGCTATAAAATCAAAGCGCAGTTTAATGCCGGTAGAATGATCTCAACATCTGCAAAAGTTGACCCTAAATCCATAAGCGAACGAAAATGTTTTTTATGCAGTGATAGTTTACCGGAAGAACAAAAAGGAATTTTATACAACAATGAATACATTATACTTTGTAATCCATTCCCAATTTTTCCCACACATTTTACATTAACTCATAAAAGACATCAGCCGCAAAGAATTGTTGATACCTTTCCGGATATGCTGGATTTAAGCAGGGATCTTTCCAAATACTATACAGTTATATACAATGGACCAAGATGCGGTGCTTCTGCGCCGGACCATTTACATTTTCAAGCGGGCAATAAATTCTTTATGCCGATTGATAATGAGTTTCATCAGATAAAGAATGAATTCGGGAAAGAAATATTTGAAGATGATAATCTTTCTGTTTTTGCAATTGATGATGGAATTAGAAAATTTATTTCGATAGAAAGCATTGATAAAAATTTAGTTGTAAATACTTTTAATAAATTTTATCACACGTATTCTAAGTTACTAAATGAAGAACAAGAACCGCTAATGAATCTTATTTCTTTTTATGAAGAAGAATTTGGCTGGCGTATAATAATATTTCTTCGTGCAAAACACCGTCCTGCAGTTTTCTTTGCAGAAGGTGATAAAAAGATGTTAGTTAGTCCTGCGGCAATAGATTTAGGAGGAGTTTGTGTTTTTCCGCGTGAAGAAGATTTTAACCGTATTACAAAAGAAATGATTGCGGATATATTTCAAGAGGTTTTTGTGGATAGAAATATTTTGGTTAATGTGTACTCCACCTTTTAGGTGGGGCACAAATTTTAATTCTTGTCTTGGCTCATCAAATGCTCAAAGAATTCCATATTGGGGGAAGTTGAATTTGTTCTAACGTGTACTCCACCTTATAGGTGGGGCACACATTACTTTTTCCCTTGGCTCAT
>DAIRCT010000018.1:0-8331 GCA_036796535.1 Ignavibacteriaceae bacterium | reverse complement strand
TAACGTGTACTCCACCTTATAGGTGGGGCACACATTACTTTTTCCCTTGGCTCATCAAATGCTCAAAGAATTCCATATTTGGGGAAGTTGAATTTGAAATAATAATTTTTATTATTGCAGTAAGCGGAACAGAGAGAAGCATTCCTACAATTCCCCAAATGTAACCCCACAATAAAACAGAAAGTAGAATTAACAAAGGATTTAAATTAAGACGCTTGCCAAGAATCATCGGCTCTACAACATTAAAGGCAAGTGTTTGTATACCTGCCATTAAAGCAAGTACAAGAATCATAGTTCCAACCGAATCAAACTCAACCAAAGTAAACAGAACCGGAAATACGAGCGCGGCTGCAGAACCAATAGTGGGAATAAAATTAAAAAGAAAAACAAACAATCCCCAAATAATTGGGTAATCAACTCCAACCAGCCATAAAACAACGGCGGTAATTATTCCGGCAGAAAGATTAATTCCAACTTTTGCAATTATGTACCGTTGAATTTGCTCTGTTATTTTTTTAAAGGTTGTTTCAAGTTGTTGTTCTCTTAGTTGAGTTTCATGATGTAACTCATCCAAAAGCTTTTGTTCATTTGCGGAAGCATTTGTTTGTTGTAGATTCTTTTTAATTTTTTTTAATTCGGGACTAACTTTATTAAACACATATCTATGTTTTATTGTTTCATAAATTGCTTCATTGCCGGAAAGCACAAAAACAAAAAAGAACAATACAAACAAAACACTGCCAATCAAAGAAAAGGTAGAGGAAAATAATCCTCCAGCAATATTTTGAATGCTTAGTTTTGCAATCAATTGATCAAAAGAAAACTGGGTGAAGAATGGATCAGAAATTCCCCACGATACAGAAACATTTCTAACCATATTACTTAACTTATCACCATAAACAGGTAAGCCCTCTGCAAACTGAGAGAAAGAATCCACAATAACTTTTCCAACCAAATATAGTAACACACACGTAATCACAATATCAGTTATTGTAATAATAAACATCGGCACTTTTTTACCTGCTAACCAGGTGTTAAAAGGAGAAAACACGAAGTAAAGAAAAATTGCAATTACCAGCGGGATAAAAATATGACTTAGTTCCCGCAGTACAATTCCGATTACAACTAAGCCAATAACTGTTATAAAAAATTTGGTCGTACTGTCAGTCTGAAATTTCTTTGCCATTATATTTTCTGTTTATTTGAATACCTTAATCCAATTACGATTTTATGTTCTTTAAAAATTAACAACAAAATAATTTCATAAAATACCGATAGTAAATACAAATGCTCTGTCATTATAATCATTAAACGTAATTATATACTCGCCTTTAATGAACAACTGAAAACCATAAGTATGAAATATTCTTAAACCAGCTTCCAATCCAAGTTCAATTCCGTCTTCATCTTTTTTATTACTACTATTATATCCGATATATGGATTATAATAAGAAGTGCTGTTATGATCAGAAATCCAATGAAATCCTAACGCTCCTCCAACATAAGGACACAAATCGGTTTTGGTGAACAAATAATTTCCGTAAAGATTAATTGCAAAACCTTTTCTCGCCCCAACCATCAACCCAACTGCATAGTCCTGAATTTCATAATCAAAGTATAGATTTAACGTGAAAGATTTTTTGTCAGAATCATATCCTTTAACTGGATAAAGATATCCAAAGCCAATACCAAAATTATAATGGGCGGCCCTGCGCAAAGTTTCAATAGATTCCTGTCCGACAATATTTCCAACCTCTGTATTTGCATTAAACGGAGTAATTCTCGCAACACTTATTGCAACCCGTTTCATCACCATTTCAAGATCTTCAACATTTAGTGCGGTAGTTTGTTCTGATAATAAATTTTTTCCCGTGGATGTTTCGACCAGAATATATTGAACAATAATTTTTTCACCAAGTGGATTTAGTTTACACAATAAAACTTGTTTTGCACTAAGCTTTTCACCTATTTCTTTTGCGCATTCTTCATCAGTACAGATATTATTTTCTAAAGCATCAATCGTCCTTTTTTCTGACACAACACTCATTTTACTTTCTTTACTCAAATCCATCCTTAAAATTGATTCCGCAGTTTGAACCGATGGCAAATCAATTCCATTTGAAATTAATGGTAATACTACAATTTTATCCGGTTGAATATTTTGTGCGCGAAGATTTATGAGGGAGAGTGCTGTTATAATGAGAATAATTACTTTTTTCATACTAACACCAAACATTAAATTATTTTGTTGTTCTAACATAGTTTTGATGTTGCTAAACTTCAAATAACTTTAAAGCTATTCGGCATAATAATTACAAAGCCCGGCTTATTTGAGAACAATACCATTTAATCTGATTTTTTTGCCACATAAAGTTTGTTTATTTTTTGCCCGATAAATTTTGCTTGTTCAATTAAAAAGGTATTGCAATGGCATACAGAGATCAGCAAAAATATTTGGATTTCTTAAAGAGATTCGAAAATAAAATGGATAGAAATGAACTTGAGGATTACAAAAAATTTGTAAAACGGCAGAAAGATGACGAGGATTTTGATACTGTTTCTATGAAAAGATTAAAAGAACTTTACGATAAATATTATACTCCGGTTGATAAATCTAAATATGACCAGTTCTTTAAGAAAAACAACGAATCATAAAATCAAACGTCTAAAATCAAAATCAAAAAAAAATTAATTAAATATTGAAGTGCTTATTCTAAAACAGAGGTAGAGATGAAGCTTAATCTGCTTAATAAAATTATTGCAGCCATTGTTTTTTTAATATCATTAGTGGTTTTTTACTCAACTGTTCAACCATCAGTTTCTTTTTGGGATTGCGGTGAGTTCAGTGCCGCAGCATATTATCTTCAGGTGCCTCATCCGCCGGGAGCCCCGTTTTTTCTAATGCTTGGAAATATTTTTTCCAAAATTCCGATTGTTGAAAATATTGGATTAAGAATAAATCTTATATCCATCTTATCCTCAGCTCTTTCTGTTCTCTTTTTATATCTGATTGCTGTTAAGTTGATAGAAAATTATAAAGGTAAAAAAGCAGATAACATGTTTGATGCAATTTCAACTTATGTGTCTGCCGCCATTGGTGCACTCGCCTTTTCATTCAGCGATACTTTTTGGTTTAACGGTGTTGAGTCTGAGGTATACGCATTCAGTACTTTTTTGTTTGCCGCAATAACATATTTAATTATGCGATGGAATGAACGTGCAGATAATAAAGACAGTGAAAAATATATTTTAATGATTGCATATCTTCTTGGTCTTGCAACCGGCGTTCACCTGATGAGTGTGCTTGCCGCAGTTCCGGTTGTTATGATAATAATGTTTAGAAAATATGTTAACGATGAAGAAGCTTTGAAAAAAACAGGATATATATTTTTAGTTCATGCAGCAGTGGTGGTTATCATTGCTTTATTCTGGTGGTCTGGAGAAAAATCCCAAACGCCTCCCACAACAGAAGAGTATACTGCATTTGATACTAAATTTAAAATGTTGTTTGTTGCACTTAGTGCCTTAATTATGGGCGTTTACTGGAAAAAAGTTTTCACCAGAAACTCATTCTATATGCCTTTAATTGTCGGAGGCATTGTTTTGTTTGCAACCTATCCTGGCGTTGTAAAATTATTACCTGAATTAATGACTTATATAGGCGGTGATAATGTTGTTGTTGAGGGATTTGTTTTCTTTTTTATTTTAGCTGCATTAGGATATGGAATATACTATGCAAAGAAAAATATTAAACCCACACTTCATTTAATTTTTCTTTCAGCATTTTTTATTCTTATTGGATTTAGCACCTATACAATGGTAATCATCAGGGCAAATCAAAATCCGCCAATGAATGAAAATGAACCCAATCAATTTACAGAGCTGGTAAAGTATCTGAATCGTGAACAGTATGGTGATTTCCCGATATTTAAAAGAAGATTTGCTACTGAACCACATCAGCAAGTTGTTTATACCAACTACTCATCTGATCTTGATTTCTTCTATACTTATCAGATGGAACATATGATGACGAGATATTTGTTATGGAATTTTGCCGGACGTGAAGGATGGGAACAAGATCAGGGCGCTAACATTGCTCCTTTTAATAGTATAGGAAATATTTTTGGAAAAATTCTTGCTGTAAACTTTGCCGGCGAGGTTAAAGATTCATTATTTGGAATTCCTTTCTTGCTCGGTTTACTGGGAATCTATTTTCAATTTCGAAAAGATTGGAAAATGGCCGCCGTATTTATGATTATGTTTATCTTTATGGGTCATCTAACAGCATTCTATCAAAACCAGCAGGAGCCGCAACCAAGGGAAAGAGATTATTTTTATGTAGGTGCCTTCTTTGTTTATGCGATATGGATCGCAATCGGTGTAAGAGGGTTGATTGATTTGGTTTATGAAAAAGTTAAGCAAACTGCTTTTAGAAATGCTGCCACTTATGGAATTCTGGTCCTTGGAATAATTTTCGTCCCGGTTCGAATGCTTCAGGCAAATTATTTTACTCATGATAGATCAAACAACTGGGTACCATGGGATTATTCATACAATTTGTTACAAAGCTGTGCCCCGAACTCTGTACTATTTACCAATGGGGATAATGATACTTTTCCACTCTGGTATTTGCAGGATGTTGAAGGCGTAAGGCGTGATGTTAAAATTGCAAATTTAAGTTTATTAAATACCGATTGGTACATTAGCCAATTAAAGAACAGTGATCCTTATAAGGTTGGTAAAGTTAAAATTCGTTTAACCGATCAACAAATAAAAGACATAAGACCAATCCAATGGACAGCAAGAAAAGTTTCTGTCCCATTACCAAAACCGAGCGATGCTGTTTCTTTTTCAGATATTATGCAAAAGTTTAGTTTACGAGATACATCACTACTCAGACAAGGAGCTATCACCTGGACTATGAATCCTACACTAAACTACGGAAATGTGCAAGCCGTTAGAGTACAGGATTTAATGGTAAAAGAAATTATTGAAGCAAATAATTGGGAGCGTCCAATTTACTTTGCAGTTACCTGTTCAGAAGATAGTAAAATTGGATTAAGTGATTATCTAAGAATGGAAGGAATGGCTTTTCGTCTTGTTCCCGAAAAGCGTAAAGCAAACGATGAATTTATCGAACCAACTATTTTAAAAGCTAATCTTACAGAAGCAGTTGGCTACAGCAAAGATTATAAACCAGGATTTAAATTCCGCGGTTTAAATGATCCAAAAGTTTTCCTTGATGATAATCAAAAAAGGATGGTTCAGAATTATCGTAATGCTTTTTTAAGATTAACGATATATTATCTTACAAACGGACAAAATGATCTTGCTATAAAAACACTTGATGAAATGGAAGTTAAATTACCTAACGCTCTTATTCCTATGGATTATGGATTGCTTTATGAGATCAGCACACTTTATCAAAGGGCCGGTGCTACCCAGCAATACTCCAAACTGGCAAAAGAAGTTGAGCGTCTTGCGTTGATTAAATTGGAACAGAATCCAAATGATGTGCAATCTTATTACAATCCCTACAGAATTTTGATAGAGGTTTATCAAGCTCAGGGAAGAAACGATAAGTTACTGGAGATTTGGCAAAAGCTGGAAACTATTTTTCCTGATGACCCGAATGTAAAAGCAAACGTACAAAAATACAGAGCAATCGTGCAGGGAGTTGATACAAGTAAAACACCATAAAGGCGGTCAAATTAATGCTTGGGTTGGAACTCATCCCCCACCCCCTTCTCTTAAAAAGAGAAGGGAAGAAAAATACCTTTTTAAAAGTCCCTCTCTTTCTAAGAGAGGGATTTAGGGTGAGTTGTAAGTTCTCTTCATCCGTTTACTCTTTATCTTCCCTCAATACTTTATGAAAATCTTAATCCTTGCACTTTCCGGAATTGGCGATGCATTGATGTTTACTCCTGCACTAAAATTACTTCGTCAATCACTGCCATCCGCACAGATTGATGCCCTTGTTATGTTCAAAAGTTCAAAAGAGATTCTTCAAAATAATCCCAATTTAAACTCAGTCATTTATTTCGATTTCCTGAAAGAAGGATCGCTTAATTCTTTAAACTTTGTTTTAGATCTAAGAAAAAAATATGATGCTGCAATTAATGTTTATCCATCCAACAGGAAAGAATACAATATCATCAACTTTTTAATCGGCGCAAAAAAAAGAGCTGGTATTGAATATCTAAGAATGAACAAGCAAAATTTTGGCTGGTTAAACAATATAACTGTTTTAGAAAATGATGAAACACATAATGTTCAAACGAATATTAAGCTAATTGAAAAACTGCTTGATAAAAAGTTTAATGAAGAACCAGCTATGGATATTTATCTTTCTGATGAAGATGAAAAATTTGCTGTGGATTTTTTAGAAGAAAATAAGATACAAAAAAATGATTTTGTCGTTGGATTTCATCCCGGCTGTGCAACGTTAAAAAATCACATCAAACGGAGATGGGAACCGGAAAAGTTTGCCGGACTTGGGAAGAAACTGATCAAAGAAAAAAACGCAAAAATATTTTTGTTCGGCGGACCAGAGGAAGAAGAATTAAAATCGTCCATTAACTCGATGATTGATTCTGAAAATTCTTATGTAATAAAAACGGATAATTTTCTGCAAAGTATTGCCGTGATGAAAAGATGTAATGTTTTTGTAACTAATGATTCGGCTTTAATGCATATAGCTTCTGCATTGGGTTTAAAAGTTGTTACAATAATTGGACCGACGAACAAACATTACATTCATCCTTGGAAAACAGAACATAGAATTGTGTCGCTTAATTTGGATTGTTCACCCTGCTTTTTCTACTCTCCCAAACCACTCGCCTGCTCACGCACAGATGTTCAGTTTAAGTGCATAAAGGACCTGGATGTTGAAATGGTTTATAAATCAATTGAATCAATCTAAAATCATTATTCATAATTCCCCTTCAAATATTTAAGTTAAGCAAAATCGTAAATGCGGTATGTCATAAACGCAGAAGCAGATATCTATTATGTTAAACTAATCTAAAAAATGGATTCCTACTCCCGTCTACCGCAGTCAGGTTCGTGGGTATGATAAATCGAGATCACTTTTTTGTTAAAAGGCATTTAGGTGTAACTTCGGCAAAATATTTTTTCATAAGTGCAATAATCTGAATAATCCACAAAATATAAATTGAAATAAGCAAACGCTTCACTTATTTTAGCATATCAAATATGCTCGACTTAAATAAATTCATTAAAAATCGGAGAAATAATGTTAAGTGAAATTAAAAAATTGTTAGGTAGCGAGGCAGATTCCTTGTTGTCTTACAAAGCAAAATTTCCAAAAGAAAAACTAAATCTGCCAGGACCAGATTTTGTTGATAGAATTTTTGCACATACAGATAGAAACATCAACGTTCTGAGAAATCTTCAATCCATATTTAATCATGGAAGATTATCAGGAACAGGTTATCTTTCAATTCTTCCTGTTGATCAGGGAATTGAACATAGCGCTGGTGCATCCTTTGCACCAAATCCGGAATATTTTGATCCGGAAAATATTGTTAAGCTTGCAATTGAAGGCGGATGTAATGCTGTTGCCTCAACTCTCGGTGTGCTTGGAATGACCGCAAGAAAATATGCACACAAAATTCCTTACATTGTAAAAATTAATCATAACGAACTTCTTACATATCCAAACAAATTTGATCAGATTATGTTTGCCGGTGTTGATCAAGCTTATGATATGGGTGCCGCCGCAGTTGGTGCTACAATTTATTTTGGCTCAGAAGAAAGCGGAAGACAGATTGTTGAAGTAAGCGAAGCTTTTCAGTATGCACACGAACTTGGAATGGCAACTGTTTTATGGTGCTACTTAAGAAATCCTGCTTTCAAATCTGATAAAGATTATCACGTATCTGCTGATTTAACAGGACAGGCAAATCATCTCGGTGTTACAATTGAAGCTGATATTATCAAACAAAAATTACCAGAAAATAACGGCGGTTACAACTCGCTTAAAAATTATGGTAAGACAAGCAAAAAAGTTTATACCGATTTAACAACAGATCACCCAATTGATCTTACACGTTATCAGGTAATTAATAATTATATGGGTCGTGCGGGATTGATAAACAGCGGCGGCGCCAGCGGTGAAAATGATTTTGCTGAAGCTGCTAAAACTGCAGTTATAAATAAACGAGCGGGCGGAATGGGATTAATTTCCGGACGTAAAGCATTCCAGCGTCCAATGGCTGAAGGTGTTAAATTGTTAAATCTTATTCAGGATGTTTACGCTGAAAAAGAAATAACAGTAGCTTAGTTGAACCCCCTCTTTAATCTCCCCCT
>DAIRCT010000017.1:0-48368 GCA_036796535.1 Ignavibacteriaceae bacterium | reverse complement strand
CATTCATGCAATCATGCATTCATGCAATCATACATTCATGCTATTAAATCTTATCAACAAAAATTCCCTCAAAACCCAATTGTATTAGACAAATTAGATTTTATAAGAAGTTGCGATCGTAATCTAAAAATCTTAACAAAATTACATCCTCAATAATTCTTATATTTGAACATAACATTTAAATCAAACTTTATGCGCAAGTGGAAAAAAATATTAATTGGATTATCAATAACTATTATTATTACTTTTATTATTGCTGGTGGAATATTTCATCATATGCTTTCATCATCACTGCCTCAATACTCAGGAAAAATTTCATCATCTAAAATAACCTCTGATATTGAAGTTTACCGTGATAGTTTTGCTGTTCCATACATCATTGCACAATCAGATGAAGATGCAGCATTTGCGTTAGGATATCTTCACGCACAGGAAAGATTATTCACAATGGATATGATTCGTAGAGCCGGTGAAGGACGTTTAGCAGAAATACTTGGTGAGAAAGCAATTCCATTTGATAAAATGTTCCGTACGGTTGGACTGGCAAGAAATATTAAAAATAATCTTGATAAAAATGATCCCTATGTAATAAAGTTATTGCAGGCATACTCAAATGGTGTTAATGAATATATAAAAGAGCAAAAAGGAAATTATGCGATTGAATTTGATGTGCTCGGTTATCAACCTGAAGAATGGAAACCAATCCATAGTTTAATTGTAATTAAGATGATGGCTTGGGAATTAAATATTAGCTGGTGGACTGATTTATCATTCGCTGAACTAATCCAGAAACTTGGTAAAGAAAAAGTTTTGGAAATCTTACCCGATTATCCTGAAAATGCTCCGACTATTATTGCAGATAACTTAAAATATCTTCCATCGATAAATTCAACGCTGGCAGAAACTGATAAAGCTTTCCGTCAATTGATGGGATGGACGGGCACTCATATTGGCTCTAACAATTGGGTTGTAAATGCAAATAAATCGGTTTCAGGTAAATCAATTATTGCCAATGATCCTCATCTTGCATTTAGTGCGCCGGGTACGTGGTATGCGGCTGTTATTAAAAGTCCGGGCTGGAATGCAGCAGGCGTTACTTTACCTGGTGTTCCAGGGATAGTTATAGGCAAAGGAAATAATATTTCCTGGGTGCTTACAAATGTTATGAATGATGATGCGGATTTTTATGTTGAAAAACTGGATTCTTCTAAAACAAAATATTTTATTAATGGGCAGTGGCAAAATCTTAAGATAATTAAAGACACAATTAAAGTTAAGAATGGTAAAGATCAGGTTTTTGAAATTAAGGAAACTCATCGAGGTCCAATCATTTCAGCCATTCATCCATTTAATATAATTTATAATAAAGAAGATCATAATATTCCACCGATTTCTATGCATTGGTCCGGAAATGAATTTAGTAATGAGATGCTTGCGTTTTATAAAATCAATAAGGCAAAAAACTGGAATGAATTTCGTGATGGTGTGAAATATTTTGGGATCCCCGGGCAAAATTTTGTTTATGCAGATGCACAAGGAAATATCGGCTATATCATGGGCGCAAGAGTTCCAATTCGTAAAAGTAACAATCCAACTTTAGTTTTTGATGGAACAACTACAGAAAATGATTGGAAAGGTTTTGTACCAACTGATGAGATACCGGTTATTTTTAATCCATCAGAAAATTTTATTGCCTCTGCAAATAATAAAGTTCTTAAAAACTTTAAATATCATATTTCTAACTTGTGGGAACCCTCATCACGTATTGATAGAATAAGGGAATTATTAACTTCCAAACAAAAACAATCTGCTGCTGATTTTAAAAAATATCAAATGGATCAGGTATCTCCTTATGCAAGAACAATTATACCTTATATTTTAAAAGCATTTGAAGGAATAAAAGTAACGGATAAAAACTTAAATACTTCACTTGAACTTTTTGATAAATGGGATTTTGATTTGAATAAGTATAGTCAAACTCCTTCTATATATGCAGTATTCCTTAAGCATTTATTAAAAAATATTTACTATGATGAAATGGGTGATGATTTATATAATAGGTTTGTTTTTCTTGCAAATGTTCCTTACCGAAGTTTACTTCAGATTTTAGAGAAGCCGCAATCCTCATGGTTTGATGATGTTAACACAAGAAAAATAGAAACAAGAGATGAGATTATCAGAAAAAGTTTAGCCGATGCCTTAACAGAGCTTGAAGAAAATTATGGAAAAGATTTAACCGGCTGGCAATGGGGCAGCATACATAAAGTTACATTTAAACATGCTTTCAGCGGTAATTTTTCTTTTCTGGATAAATACATAAACATCGGTCCGTTTGAAATTGGCGGCGATGGAACAACTATTGACAACACTGAATATCCTTTTGCAAAAAGCATAGAAGAAATTTCTATGTTTCGTCATAATGAATTTGATAATATTCTTGGTCCATCAATGAGATTTATTTATGATTTTGCAAACCCCGATGAGTTTTATTTAATTCTTACAACCGGTCAATCCGGAAATGTTATGAGTGATAACTATAAAGATCAAACTCCGTTATGGCTGGATGGAAAGTATATGAGAATTAGAACCGATGATGCTTCAATAAGAATGAATAAAAACTTATTAAAGATTGTTCGCAAGTAATTTTTTGAAAGTCATTTCGACTGGGTCTTCTGCCATTGGCATTGAGACTATGTAAATTTTAAAGAAAAGTCATTTCGAAGGAGTCCTCTGCCATCGGCATCCCTTTGGGAGACTGAGAAATCTTAATAAAACAAAAGACTTCTCCCTCCGGTCGAAGTGACAGAACGAGTTTTTACACAGTCTTCATTCCTTTAAGAGAACGAGAAATCTGTGACTTTATTGCGTAACAGATTTCTCACTGCGATAAATGTGGGATTCGAAACGACATTTGGAATATACATCCATCAAGATTTTCAGTAAGTATTATTATATTTGATTTGTAATCATAAATAATTTGATAATGTATGAAAGTAATTGAACATTTAGAGAAAGCTAAAAATCCACTTATTAGTTTTGAGCTTATCCCGCCAAAACGCGGCGGAGATATTAAAGGTTTATTATCCGTACTTGATGATATAACAAAATATAATCCGCCATTTATAGATATCACTTCACACGCTGCTGAAGTTATCTATGAAGAAACTGCAACTGGAATCCAGAAGAAAATAAAAAGAAAACGGCCAGGAACATTGGGGATTTGTGCACTAATCCAAAATAAGTATAATATTGATGCGGTTCCGCACGTGTTAACAAAAGGATTTACAAGAGAAGAAACCGAAGATTTTTTAATCGAATTAAATTATTTACAGATTCAAAATGTACTTGCAATCCGTGGTGATGATTCCGGTTATGAAAAACCAATTCCTGAAGGAAAAAGTAAAAATTTACATGCTTCCGATCTGGTAAAACAAATTATGAATATGAATCATGGAAAATATTTAGAAGATAGTTTACTGGATGCACGTCCAACCGATTTTTGTGTTGGCGTAAGCGGTTACCCTGAAAAACATTTTGAAGCTCCGAATTTAAAGACAGATATAAAGTTCGTTAAAGAAAAAGTTGAAGCAGGTGCAGACTATGTTGTTACTCAAATGTTTTATGATAATGAACATTATTTTAAGTTCGTTAATCTTTGCAGAGAGATCGGGATTAAAGTTCCGATTATACCGGGATTAAAAATATTAACTTCAAGAGCACATCTAACTTCTGTTCCAAAAAATTTTTATATAAGTATTCCTGATAAATTAGCTGATGAAGTTATGGCAGCCAAACCGGAACACGCCCTGGATATAGGTGTGGAATGGGCGGCAAAACAAGTTGAAGAACTTTTAAATGCAAACGTTCCAAGCGTACATTTTTATATTATGCAAAACTCTAAACCAATTATTAAATTGATGGAAAGATTAAAATTATAATTCGATGGTTAAAAAACTTATTAAAGGGAAAAAAATAAAATGGGGTGTTGCCGGCTGCGGAAGATTTGCAGAAAACTCATTTCTGCCAGCAGTCAGACTTTCAAGAAGAAGCGCACTTATTTCACTTTATAGCAGAGATTTAAAACGAGCCAAATCTCTTGCGGAAAAATTTGGTGTGCAAAATTCGTTTGATAATTATGATGAGTTTCTAAAATCAGATATTGATGCGGTATTCATCTCCAGTGCAAATGTACATCATTACGAGCAAGTAATAAAAGCTGCAAAAGCAGGTAAAAATATTCTTTGTGAAAAACCAATTGCACTCACTTCAGCTCAAGCTGAAGAAATGGTAAAGGTTTGTAAAGATAATAATGTTTTGTTTGCAGTAAATTATGTGCACCGTTATCACCCACTTGTAATTAAAGCCAAAGAGTTAATTGTAAATCAAAAATTAGGAAAGCTTGTTTCAATTGATGTACACTTTAATATTGATTTTCCTCCTGACAATAATTTTAGATTTAAAAAAGATTTAAGCGGCGGTGGTGCCTTGCGCGATATCGGAACACATATGATTGATTTACTCAGATTTTTTGGTGGTGAGATTGAAAGTATTGATGGAGTTGTTGGAAATTTAATTTATAAAAGTGAAGTTGATGATTTTGCGCTTGCAACTGTAAAATTTGTTAAAGGCGGCTATGGAACTTTTAATGTTTCATTTAACACCAAAAAAGCTTTTAACAGAATTGAAATCCTTTGCCATAACGGTGCAATTGCAATTGATAACCTGATTGGAAGAGTAAGATTAGCTCCGAAGCTAACTATACTTTTGGAAGATGAAACAAGAAAAAGTTTCCGTAAGCGCGGCAATAAAATATCATACGTAATTAAATCAGTACAAAAATCATTTTTAAATAAACAAACACCCCACGCAACCGGTGAGGATGGATTAGTTAATCTAAAGTTGATGGAAGAATTAGAAAGAAAATGTCTCCAAAGAAAAAGCTAGTAGAAATTTGTCATAAGGTTTATGCTAAAGGATTTGTTGCTGCATATGATGGAAATATTTCCTGTCGCACCACAAATAACACAATTTTAATTACACGCTCCGGAATTTGTAAAGGTGATGTTACTGAAAAAGACATTGTAGAAATTGATCTAACAGGAAAAGTTTTATCTAAAAAAATTAAAATATCAACTGAGCATAAAATACATCTTCTGGCTTATAATAAAAGAAATGAAGTGAATGCCGTCGTGCATTGCCATCCAACTTTTGCAACTGCTTTTGCATTGGTTGGTGAAGGACTGAATAAGCATTATTTGCCTGAAGTATTTTTAACTATTGGTAAAGTTCCGCTTTGTAAATATGCAACGCCATCAACGGATGATGTGCCCAAAAGTTTAGAACCTTTTATTAATTATTCCTGGGCAATGCTTCTCCAAAATCATGGGGCTATAACACTTGGAAAAAATTTGGATGATGCATATTTCAAAATGGAAAAACTTGAGCACGCAGCTAAAATAATTTTATTAGCAAGATTGATTGGGAAGCCGCGAGAACTTTCTAAAAAAAATATAATTGATATTCTGAAGATAGCTGAAAGCACTTACGGAATTATTCCTGACAAAAGAAATATTTAAGCGTAGCACAGACTTCAGTCTGTGATTTGTATAAAATTATTTATTTATAAACAGACTAAAGTCTGTTCTACGAAAGAAAATTTTCAAATGGACAAAAAACTAAAAGTACTTTTACTTCTTGGCGGCACATCACCGGAACGGGAAGTTTCAAAATCAACAGGAAAATCAGTTTACTATGCGTTAGTAAAACTTGGATATCAGGTTATAGTAATCGATCCCGCCTATGGTATCAATCAACCAATTGAAGTTGAAAAATATTTTGATGAACAAGATTTTATTGAAATATCAAATGAAAATTATATTGATGCAATAAATCTGATTACCTCAAGTGAAATTGATGTTGCTTTTCTTGCCCTGCACGGAAAGTTTGGTGAAGACGGAACAATTCAATCTTTATTAGAATTGAAGGGAATCAAATACACGGGATCAAAAGTTTTGTCCAGTGCTCTTGCCATGGATAAAATTATGTCCAAGATTTTGTTTGAAGAATATCATGTTCCAACTCCAAAATGGTTTCATTTTAAAATAGGTGAACATACGTCCGGTGTAATAAATAAAATGATTGAACGAAAATTTGGTTATCCGGCAGTTATAAAACCAAATGATCAAGGTTCAACAGTTGGGTTAACAATTTGTAAATCATCCGAACAACTTGATGAAGCTATTCATAATGCTTTTGAATTTTCTGATAGAATTTTAGTTGAGGAATATATTGCAGGTAGGGAATTAACTGTTGCTGTAATTGATAATCAAGCACTTCCGGTTCTTGAAATCAAACCAAAGCATGGTATTTATGATTATGAGTGTAAATACACCTCAGGGATGAGTGAATATATCGTACCAGCAGAAATTCCTGATGATGTTGCAAAGTCATTACAAAAAATTGCTGTTCAATCGCTAAAAGCTTTAAGGTGTGAAGTTTATGCACGAGTGGATTTTCGCCTGAGTAATGAAAATAAAATTTATGTTTTGGAAGTAAATACATTACCGGGAATGACGTCCACTAGTCTTGTTCCCAAAATGGCAAAGGCAGTAGGAATTTCTTTTGAACAATTAGTGGAAAAAATTATTACTCTAAGTTTATAATGAAATTATTAGAAAATAAAAAAACGCGATTTTATATTATTGTTGCCGTTGTTGTGATTGGAACATTGTATTTGCTGTTTAATAATTATGGCGTTGTTAAATATGCAAAAGTTAAAAGTGATGTTGAAGATTTAAATAGTCGCATAACTCAGCTTGAAGAAGAGAACAGAAAATTAGAAGCCGAAATTGATTCCCTTAAGAAAAATATTCCCGCAAAGATAGAAAAAATTGCACGTGAAAAATATAATATGATCAGACCTAATGAGAAGAAAATTGAATTTAAAGCAGAAGAATAAAACCTTATGTCATCGCGAATCTTTCGATTGACATTATTCTATTGTCGAGCTAAGCTGTCATCCCTCATCCCGAGCGTAGTCGAGGGAGAAAGCCGGAGTTTGATATAAAATGTCAGTCTTCGACACTGCCTACCGCAGGCAGGTACACTCAGACTGACGATCAGAAGAATGACTAATAAATATGGATAATAAAATTAAAATTCCTACCACACCTCTTGCAGAAAGAATTCGTCCTCAAACTATTAATGATTTTTTTGGTCAGCAGCATTTACTTGGCGCAGGTAAACCAATACGGTTGATGATTGAGAATGATACGCCGTCATCATTTATTTTATGGGGTCCTCCGGGTACGGGTAAAACTACAATCGCACGAATAATTGCAAATCAAACCAAAGCAGAATTTTTTCAAATCAATGCTGTATCAAGTGGAGTAAAAGATATTCGCTCTGTTATTGATATTGGTACCCGCAACAAAGAAATTGGAAAGCGCACAATACTTTTTATTGATGAGATTCATAGATTTAATAAAGCGCAGCAGGATGCGCTTTTAAACTCCATAGAATCCGGTGTTTTAATTTTAATAGGTGCTACAACAGAAAACCCATCGTTTGAAGTCATTCCTGCTTTGCGATCCCGTGCCAGAGTTTTTGTTTTAGAAGAATTATCCAAACAGGATCTTTTGGATATTTTAAATTCAGCAATTAAAAAAGATGAATTTTTAAAGCTTCTAAACATTAAATCCATTGATGAAAATTTCTTAATCTATCTTTCTGGCGGTGATGCAAGAATTATGTTGACAATTCTTGAAGCGGCAGTAATTCAGGAAATTGATAAAGAAGAAATCATTTTAACAAAAGAAATATTTGAAAATATCGTACAACGAAAAAATATTTTATATGATAAAGGCGGTGAAGAACATTACAACGTTATTTCAGCATTTATAAAAAGTATCCGCGGCAGCGATCCTGATGCCGGATTATACTGGTTGGCAAGAATGCTGGAGGGCGGCGAGGATCCATTATTTATTGCGAGAAGATTAATTATCCTTGCCTCAGAAGATATTGGGAATGCCTCTCCAAATGCTTTAGTGTTAGCCGAAGCAGCATTTAGCGCGGTTGATAAAATTGGTATGCCGGAGGCACGAATAATTCTTGCACAATGTGTCACTTATCTTGCTTCATCACCAAAAAGTAATGCTTCTTATTTAGGAATTGAAGGTGCGATAAATGAAGTTAAGAATAATCCTTTAGTTCCTGTTCCAATGAATTTGCGTAATGCCCCAACTAAATTGATGAAGGATCTTGGCTATCATAAAAATTATAAGTACGCGCACGATTTTGATAATCATTTTGTAGAAGAAAATTATTTGCCCGAAGAGTTGAAAACAAAACAATTTTATTTCCCAACAGAAAACGGACAGGAAAAAAGATTGAAAGAGTGGCTAAAGTTTTTGTGGAAGACGAAGAAGAATTATAAATGATTAATACCGCTCAAGATACCTGTTCAGTTTGTAGCAACTTAACCAATAATAAAATTCTCAAAGTTCGTGAAATGTATTTTGGAACTCGCGAAGAGTTTGATTATCTGGAATGTGCAAATTGTGGTTGTCTGCAATTACTAAATCCACCAAAAGATTATTCCGTTTATTATCCCAAAGAATATTTTACTTATAATCAAACACACGAAAACAAAATTAAATCTTACCTAAATAGATTTCGTGATAGAACCGCAATGGGTGAAAAATCTTTTATTGGAAACATTTTATTAAAAAAGTTTGGAGTGCCAACTTATGTTTCTCGAATGAAAATTGCCGGAGTTAATTTAAAAGATACTATTCTTGATGTTGGTTGTGGAAAAGGAATCCTGCTTCACAAAATGAAAGAATCCGGTTTTGAAAATGTAATTGGAATTGATCCATTTATAAATGAAACAATTATCTATAAAAACGGATTGAAAATCCTTAAAAAAAATTTTGTCGAACTTGATGGTAATTTTGATTTTATAATGTTTAATCATTCATTTGAGCATATGGAAAATCCTCTTGAAGCAATTAAGCACGCAAATAGAATATTAAATAAAAATAAATTTCTACTAATCAGAATTCCCGTGGCAGATTCTTATGCATTCAAACATTATAAAAATAATTGGTGCTCACTTGATGCGCCGAGACATTTATTTCTTCACACAAAAAGATCAATTGAAATTTTGGCAAACCAATCTGGATTTGAAATAAAAAAAATTAATTATGATTCCAGAAGTTGGCAGTTGTGGGGAAGCGAACAATATTCTAAAAATATTTCTCTAATGGATGAAAGATCTTACTACATCAATCCTAAGAAATCATTCTTTACAAAAAAAGAAATTGAAGAGTTTGAGGAGCGAACTAAAGAATTGAATGAAAAGGGAGAAGGAGATCAGGCGGAATTTTATTTGCAAAAAATTAATTAAATCACATCAGCATAAACATTTTACCAGGAAGCTGCTTTACCAGTCCTTTAAATTCCAATGATAGCAAATTGACTAAGCAATCAGATGTAGACAGATCAGTTTTTTCTGCAATCTTATCAATCTGTAAAGGTTCAGTTAGTAAACAATTATAAATCTTCTCTTCAAAAATTGTTAAATCTTTTTGTTGCTTTGGAATATTTTTCCCCAGTATAGGTTTAAGCTTAAGTTCAAGTTCAGTTAAAATATCTTCGGCATTTTTTATTAGCTCTGCTTCACCTCGCTGGATGAGCATGTTTGTTCCCTCTGATTGCTTTACACCAAGATTACCGGGAATTGCAAACACTTCTCTATTCTGATCAAGTGCTAATCTTGCTGTTTGCATTGCACCACCGGCAATGGCTGTCTCGATAATCAATGCTCCCAGACTTAATCCGGAAATTATTCTGTTCCGCTTAGGAAAATTTTCTGCATTTGGAATAGTTCCAAGATTAAACTCGGAGATGATTAATCCTTTTTCTTTAATCTCATTAAAAAGCTTTTTATTTTCTGCGGGATAAATAACATCTAAACCGGAACCAATAACAGCAATAGTTCTTCCATTATTTTTTAGCGCTGATGAATGCGCTACAGAATCAATTCCCCTGGCCAGACCGCTTACAATTGTGATGTTTTGTTCAACAAGATCAGTAACAATTTTTTCCGTCTGGATTTTCCCATAATTAGTCGGTTGTCTTGTTCCAACAACAGCAATTGAGTATTTATCTTTTTCATCGAATTGTCCAAGAACATAAAGAACCAAAGGAGGATCATAAATCTTTTTTAGCAGCGGAGGAAAATCTTCATCCCAAACTGTAATTATCCTACCACCGATTTTATTTAAAGCTTTTAATTCTTTTTCAAGAAATTTTTGTATGGAATCTTTTTGAGAAGAAATTTTTTTAATACGTGAAGCAAGCTCTTTGCTGATTCCTTCTGTTTCTATTAAATCAGCAGTTGATGCAGAAAGTATATTGGATAATTTTTTAAATCGTGCCAGAAGACTTCTGATCTTAGCGGGACCAATCCTATCAACCGATAAAAGAAGATAAAGATCAGTTAATTGTTCAAAGCTTAGCTTGCCCAAGTGTTATTTTGTAACTGGTAAAGTTTGTAAGTATTATTTTAATTTTTATTCGGACTGTTGATTTGAATCAGCACTCTTTTTCCGATATAAAATTGATGCAGGAAATATAATCACAAAACCAATAAACAATAAAATTGGTGAAATTATTAACGCTGAAAAACTGTTCCAATCGCCCAGACTCATAAAATAAAATCCAAGAATAACCAGGACCAAACCACCACCGAAAAGAAGGTAATTAATTTTTTCCCAATAAATGTTAAATGGGGATGGAAGCGATTTCTTTACAGCTTTTACATTTTTCTTTTTTACTCTGGTTGCCATTATAACTCCAAGTTTAAAATAAGAACCCGGTGAAGGGGATTCACCGGGCCTGACTCATCTACATCAAAGGGCAGGGGAGAACCCTTTGAAAGAGTCGTTTGAAAAATAATTTGATAAATAGTATTTGTCAAGTATTAATTGCTATTAATTATTTACTTATTTGATATACTATTTTTCTGATAGTATCAAACTGTAAGTATGGATATTCAGCGCGAATTGCATCAATTGCATCGCCGGCACTTAACTTACCCGATCTAAGTTGTTTAAATTTTTTCCTTATCTGATAATCTCTTACAGCTTTATCGTCGATTAAGCCGTGAGAGTCAAGTAGCTCAAAAATATCATCGCTGATAAGTTCAGATAACGGATTTTCTATTTTTGCCTTTACTTCTCTCATCACGTGTTCCTCCTGATTGTTAGTGTTTACATTTGTCTAAAAGTGACGTATCAAATCGTATATTTATTCTCCATTATGTCTTTTTAATGATAACAAAAAACCGACCAGAGAAATTCCCTAAATCGGTACATTTGCCACTCTGGTTAATTTTCTTATAATTTTAAATATTTAGACGAACGAAAATTAAAATTGTAGCAAATCAGTTATAAATTTTTTCCTTTGATAATTTCTGATGCAAATATTGATAGAAAAAAGTGGAATGTCAAGCATTTTTTTGATTGGAGGTTAAAACACAAATACAAATAGTACCGTGATCCGTTTGCTGATGAATTATGATTTTCAATGATAAGTTATGATCATAAAATAATCAGTCAAATCAATGTACCAATTCTTAAAATTGAATTTGCTTATTACCATATCTTAAAAAGATGTTGTAAATTTGAACAGAATTTATTTGCTTTAATATTTATTAAAACATCCCCAATATGAAAACAGCATTAATAACAGGAATCACAGGACAAGATGGAGCTTACTTAAGTAAATTCCTGCTCGAAAAGGATTATAAAGTAATTGGAATAACCAGAAATCTGCAGTCCGGTAATTTAAATGGATTGAGTTTTCTTGGTGTTGAAAATGATGTTCAATTAGTTGAAGCAAATGTGTTTGATCTTTCAAACATTATTCGTTTGTTAGAAAAATATAAACCAGATGAATTTTACAATCTAGCTGCGCAAAGTTCTGTTGGATTATCTTTCGAGCAACCAATCGGAACACTTGAGTACAACATTATTTCTGTTGCAAACATTCTTGAAGCAATCAGAATAGTAAATAAAGAAATTAAAATCTATCAATCTTCCAGCAGTGAAATGTATGGCAATGTTGCAAAAGAAAAGCTGCCAATTGATGAAGATTTTATAATTCATCCCGCAAGCCCTTATGCAATTTCTAAAGCTGCTGCACACTGGACTTGCGTAAACTACCGCGAAGCTTACAACTTATTTATCTCGAGCGGTATTTTGTTTAATCACGAATCTGTTTTAAGACGACAAAATTTTGTGACAAAAAAAATTATTTCATCCGCAATAAAAATTAAAAACAAAGAGCTTGATTCACTGAAAGTTGGAAACACATCAATACAAAGAGATTGGGGATATGCACCGGAATACATTAAAGTAATGTGGAAGATGTTGAATGTACCCAAACCCAACGATTACATAATCTGCACAGGTGAAGCACATACTTTGCAGGAGTTTATTGATAAGGTATTTATTAAGCTTGGTCTTGATCCTGAAAAGTTTGTAAAATTTGATAAAGCACTTTACCGTCCTGTTGAACTTGAAGTAATTTACGGCAATCCACAAAAAGCCAGGACAGAATTAAAGTGGAACTATTCTTTATCCTTTGATGAGTTGCTCGATAAACTTATTGAAGACGAAATTGAATACAGGGAGTGGTGGATGAGTAAATCAAAATAATAATTGCTTAACCGCAAATTCTATTTTGTTAATTGTCTTTACACTTAAAATATTAAGTTTATTTTAGAAGCAGTTCCTTTCGGTTTTTATTTTTCATTTTTTCGTAGAGGTTCTTTATGAAAAAGATAGTTTTGGTTATTGGGTTAATTACTTTTTATTCTTTCCAATTAAATGCTCAATGGATTCAATCTAATGGTCCATATTATAATAATCAATTAATTTCACCTAGTGCTATAACATTTAATGGAAGTAATATTTTTACTGGAACTATACAAGCTGGAAGTATCTTTAAATCCAGTGATAATGGTACGAATTGGACTTTGACAAATACAGGAATTACTTCATCATATATCAACACACTTGTTTGTAGTAACGGTGTACTTTTAGCGGGCACCGATTACGGTATATTTAGATCAACAAATAATGGTTATGAATGGTATCCCTCTAATAGTGGATTAACCAGTTTATTTATTACAACTTTAACGTCTAACAAAAATTATATTTTTGCAGGCACACCTAACGGTATCTATTTATCAATAGATACTGGTATTCATTGGAACCCAATTAATACAGACATGAGTGAAATACAAATAACTGGAATACTAAATATGGGTGATACTCTTTATGCTGCAACCCTAAGTGAGGGTATTTATATTTCAACTGATTTAGGCAAAAGTTGGTCTATGTCCAATAATGGATTTACTAGTCCAGCGACAATGGGATTGACGGAAGTTGACGGAAATATTTTTGCTGTCAGTAGGAATAGGGGTGTTTTTAAGTCAACCGATAAAGGTATGCACTGGTCGGCTTCTGATAATGGATTGCCTTCACAATTGTATCCACGAACTATAATAAGTTATGATAGTCTTTTATTTTTAGGCGCTGGTATTGGTGTTTTTATGTCAGATGATCAGGCTATAAACTGGAAAAATATAACTCCTGGATTAGCAAATACTGTTGCTGAGGTTTTAGGAGCAAACAGTGATACTCTTTATGTTGGTTCTTATCAGGGTGGGATATGGAAACGCTCAATCACTAATATTTTAACTGAAGTTAAGAAAGACTTTAGTGAGGTCCCTAATAAATTCTCTTTATTACAAAACTATCCCAATCCATTTAATCCAAGTACAAAAATTAGTTGGCTGTCTCCTATAAGCGGTTGGCAAACTTTAAAAGTTTACGATATTTTAGGAAATGAAGTTGCAACTTTGGTTAATGAATATAGATCAGCTGGCACTTACGAAATAGAATTCAATCCAGAATCAAGTTTCAAAAATCCAGCTTCTGGAATTTATTTTTACCGTTTACAAGCTGGTAATTTTGTTGATACGAAGAAAATGATTTATTTAAAGTAAGGTACGAATGTTTATTATCTAAAAATTAACTTCATTCATTCAATTTTGATTCAATATATTTTTCAAACTGTTGTATAATTGGATGCCATCCGAGTAGTTTAGGCACTAATTCTATACATTCTTTCATCAAATCATTTCTTACTTCATCGTGTTCAAATATGTAAGATATCTTTTCAGCAAATTCATTTGGTGAATCAGCTAAAAAAACATACTTGCGGAGTTCAGTCGGTAAACCATCTACAACAATTTTTGTTGCAATAATAGGAACTCCTAATGCAAGGGATTCTATAACTTTATTTAATGTACCGGCACCAAACCGTATAGGTGCTACGTTAACTTCACTTAACAAATATTCTCTTCTAATATCCTCAACAAATCCTGTAACAATAATATTTTTAGAGTCTAATTTCTTAGTTTTTTGCGGTGGGTTTTGTCCAACAATATAAAATTTAGAGTCCGGGTACTTTTTTAAAACTAAAGGAAATATTTGTTTTGCGAAATAATCTGCAGCATCTTTATTTGGATAATAAGGCATATTTCCCGAAAATATTATTCGATGTTTTTGAAAGACAATTTTTTCGGGAAAAAAGTATTTCTCTTCAACTCCATTTCTCAATATTTGAATATCAACGTCCTGAAGTTTTTTATCTAAGTACGTTTTATCCGCATCAGAACAGACAAAAATAGTTTTAAACTTCCTTGCATTGATTTCATATTCTTTTAACCTTTTTAATTCAATACTGAAGAATAATTTTCTTAAGGGATTTTTTAGAAATCTTAAATACCTTTCAATATAAAGTGAAACCGCATCTGTAAAATCACTTATCTTGATCGCATTAGAATTAATTGTATCATCAAAATATTGAACTGATCGAATTAAATGGAAGTAAATCAGATCATACTCATAATTTGATGTTCTTTCTTTTATAAGTCCGGACATTTTTTTTGAAGAGAAATATGCTACTTGAAATGGAATTTTCTTAAAAATGGCTAGTATTAAATTAATAATGGAAGACAGTAAAGTTTGTTTTACAATGTAAGTATTTAGCTTATTTTTTTTTAATTCGTGAACATATGCAATTTGATTATTAAAAGTATATTGAGTAATAATATCAACATGATTACGCTCAGCTAATGTCTTTGCAATATTAAAGATATGCAATATATCCCCACGGTAAGGTGGAAATGGAATTTTGGGAGTTAATATTAATATCCGCAAATACTGATCCTAAAATTTTATTTACTGAATTTATTTTTTGAAGAAGATTTTAATTCCATCAGAGTTACCTCTAATCAGAGAATTTAGGCAAAGCATATATTTTTGCCTGCTATTTTTATCTAAAATAAATTCTTTGATTAAAGTTATTCCTTTAGCTAAACTTACAAACAAAGAATAGAAAAGCACATAGATCTTTACAGACAATTTATATTTTTTAAAATAAAGATATCTATTTCTTGTGTAGTAATAATAATAGAGAGGTGAATGATTTTTCCAATTGGATCCGGCGCCGCCTTTATGATATACAATTGATTTTGGTGTAAAAAATATTTTATAGTTTTCTCTAACTCTATCTGAAAATTCCAGGTCCTCGAAATACATAAAAAAATCTTCGCAAAACAATCCAGATTTTAAAAACACTTCCTTTCTGGCTAAAAAGCAAGAACCTTCAGCCATAGAAATTTCTCTAATTTCATTACCAAACTTGGAAGTATTTTTTCCCTGAAATGCAGCAACTCCTGAACCCCTTAATAATTTAAAATCTGCGCCAGCACAATATATTTTATTTTTATCGTGCATGTACAATACTTTTGGTGATATAATACCGATTGATAAATCACTATTTATTATTTCAAGCAATGGTGGAAGGAAATCCTTTGGATAGATAATATCATTATTTGAGATTATAATATAATTTGCTGAATTATCGAGAGCATATTTGATACCAATGTTCATGCCGCCAGCATAGCCGTTATTTGTACTCGTTACTAAGATTGGAAGATGCGAGTATTTTTCTTTAAGTAATTGAGCACTATTATCTGTTGAATGGTTATCTACAATTACAACTTTTATTCTTTCATCTTTAATTTCTAATAAGGAATGAATACACTTATCGGTATCATCAAAGTTATTCCAGTTAAGAATTATCACATATACTGTTAAGGAATTTTGTTCCAATTTTAACTCTCCGGTACAGTTTGAGGAGTGTTAACTGAAATAACTTTTGCAATTACATAAAGTGCAATTAGATTAGAAACAAAATGTAACCATCCAAGCATATTGACAAAAAAAGAAAAGATTATAACAAAAAGAAAAGCTCCATAAAGAGTTATTGTGCTTAAGTTCGGCTTTTTCTTTAAATGGTAATAACTGGAGGCAATAATTGCACCCCAAATAAAAGGGAGTAATGTTAATCCAAAGATTCCAAAATCACGATACCACTCAAAAAACATTGTGTAAGTGTTGTAACTGTATGTTATAAGGTTTGGAAACTTGTTTATTACCATATATTCTTCTAGTGGATGCTTTAGTTGGATGAGTGATAAGATTGGATTAAAGGTGAAGAATCCATAAGTATAATTTGAATATCTTTCTACAGCATGAACAAAATTTTCAATATTCATTGCAAAGTACATATAAGGTTCAGTGAATAAAGCATATTTGACGCTATACTTCATTTCTGAGGTATAATAAATAACGTTTGAAATAAATTTACTTGCTCTGAATGTTGAAATACCGTATAATATTGTGATAAGAAATGAACCCCATAACAGAATATTTTTAAAGTTTAACTTATTAGTAGCATAATATAAAAACGTTAGTAATACAATAAGCCAATAGACAATGTCAAATCGATGAAGCACCAGTAAATTCACCAAAAAGGTAAAGAGTGCGATTAAAAAAACGACAATTCTTTTCCCGGTTGATTTTTTTTCATAGAAAAAATAGATTGTACTAAAAAATAAAATTGGCGGTAGTCCGTGTGTTATAAGTCCTACACCAAAAACACCTGTCCATTGTGTCCTTATTTCCGGTCTCGGAGAAAGCGCAGGAATAAAACCCATCACCAAATAACTAACAAAGAATGAAATAATGTATAAAATAAATGAAAAAACTAAAATCTTAAAAAGTAAATCCTTATTTATAACTTGTTTACTTAATATCTGTCTGATTTCAGGAATAGTTTTAATTTTTTTATCAACATTTAAAACATATACTATAAAAAAACCAGCAACAAAAGATAAAAGTGTTAATATAAGCATCAGCCAGCCGTAACTACTCCATTCTTTTTGCAATAAGCTAAACTTAAAATTTGTAATACCAATTGCAAAACTCCAAAGAAGCAGGAATAACCTTGATGGTGATAGAACATCAATTTTCCTGTTTAGGAATGTAAGCAGTAATAGAAAAAATATTGTTAAACTAATTAATGCTACTGAAAGCATTTTAAGATTTCTTAATAAAATTTAAAAAGTTAAAATTATTTGAAAATAATAAACGTCTATCTTCTTCAGAAAAATAAAATAGAAATCCAATTATTATAAAAATTACCAGGACCAAAGGTAAACCAAAATAAATTTTTAAATGATTTATATTCAATAATATATATCCCATTAAAATAGTTATTCCTACTAAAACAGGAGTTTGAAAGTTCATATACCACTTTTTAAGTAATTCAAAATAATAGATTGAATACACGCCATAAACAAAAATAATAGATATCAATGAAACAGTTGCCGCACCGTTAACCCCATATTCTGGAATCAATAAATAATTAAGTGCAAGATTAATAATAGTTGCCAAAATAACAGTAGTCATTCTTATAATTTGCCTATTATTTGTCGTAAGCATCAATGCGAAAGCCTCGAAACTGAACCTAATAAAAATATTGAATGCAAATATTTTTAAGATTGGAATCGAATCTGAATATTGTTTGTAACCATATATAATATTAATTATGTCTTCGGCATAAACAAATAAGATCAAAGTAATGGGAAGCGCCAGAAAGAATAATAGTTTATTCATTAGAAAAGAAATCTTAATGGCTTTTTCCCTATCTGTTGCAAATAATCTTGATAGCACTGGCAGTAATGTAAAATTTAAAATATCAGGTATCATCAACGGTAATATTATTAACTTAAATACAGCTTGATATATACCAACGTATAAATTTCCTTTCCAAAGTGACAAAAGGATTGTATCGATTTGAAAAAATAAATTGGCAAATAAAAGATGAAATCCAAATATCAAAACTTTTTTATGAAGCTCTTTTTCTTTTGGAAAACTGATTCTGAAAGAAAGATCAGGCACCAGTTTTTTATCATAATATACAGAGAATACCAAACCGAATAACCTTGTTAGTACAAATGCAATAGCAATGATTAAAATATTTACTTTTATAAAAGACAGGACTATTACAATTATTACTAAACTCAAATTAGCGATTACTAAAACCACGCTCTCATAAGAAAATTTTTCAAATCCTTTTATAAGTGCTAAAGAAAAATTAGTTAATGTTGTAAACAATATAAAAAAACTAAAAATCCATAGAGAAATTCTGCTCTCATATGAATAATTTCCCTGAAAACTAAAGATCCACATAATTAAAACGGATGCGACAGAGAATATTATTTTATAAGAAAAAATATTCTGAAAAATTTTTACAGCTTGTTCTCTATCTCTTGAAATTTCAGTTGTAAGTAAAATATCAAATCCGAAATCCGCTAAAAGGATTAAAAGAGTAGCAGTAGTGTGTGCAAATGTAAAAGTTCCAAATGTATCAGGGCCATATATTCTTGCAATTAACCAAAAAACTATTACATTAGCAATAAGTCTTGATGACATTGATAAAAGAGAAAAAAAAGAATTTCTTTTTATAAGAGAAGATTCTGTCATTAAGATTTTCTTTTAATTCCTATTTTAGAAAGATCTTTTCTTAACTGTTCTGTTATGTACTTATATTTATTTGGTTCAACTATCTTCATCTTTCTAATTAATTCGAGAAGAAAAATTATTACAAAACCCAAAACAATAGAAGATGTGAAAGATACAGCTGCATAGATCATAGCTTTTGGTTTTGCTTTGTGATCTGCTGGAAATGCTTCATCTAAAACTAAAACGGTTGGTGTGTTTCTTACTTCCTCAATTTTTGCTTGTTCGTACAAAGGAGTTACAAATTCCAGAATTGAATATTGAATTTTTAATTCCTGGTATATCTTTAAATATTTATTGGCCAAATCTGGAGCTAATTTCATTGGTATAAGAAGTTTTATATCCTGTTCAGATTTATCGTTACCTTCATTTAATTTCTTTATCTTTTTATTTAACTCTTCCATTTCAATCTTGGCGTTTTTGGTTAGAGGATGATCTTCTCCCATAGATTGTTGTAATATGTTATATTGAATTTCTTTTTTATATAAATCAACATATACCTCGGACATAGATTTAAGAGTTGCTTCAATTTGTTCAGGAACAGCAGTTACGCCATATTTCTTTTGAAAATCTTTCATTTGATTTTCAAGATCAGTTATATCCTGTTTATTTTGGATGTATCTCTTCTCAATAAATACTCTATTTGCATTTGCATTAGCTGAGCTAAGTTTTGTGCTAATTTCATTTAATTTTGATACCATAAAATTGGCTATCTCTGCTGCTCTTTTGGGATCTTTATCGTAAACACTTATTGTAAGATTACCCTCCTCTTGAACCTCAATCTCCAGATTAGACATTAATCGCTTATATATTTTTTCACCATAAGCATCTTCTAAATCGTAAACTTTTTTGATATTAAAAGTCTTGATAACATCGTTAATTACACTTGCACTCTTAAGGATGGCTATATATTTATCGGTTTCAGTTGGTCCGGTTAGTGCACTTAAACCTTTGGAAGGTGAAAAATTTTTAATTAATGAAGAAACCCCGGTGATTGCACTTAAAAAATCCGTTTTTTCTGCAGGTAAAACTGAAGCTGTTGATTTATACCATTTGGGCGAAAGTAATGCATAGCTGGTTATTGAAACAGTTACAATCAAAATGAAAAAGAATAAAAACCATCTATATTTTACTGTGATCGTAACAAATTCAAAAAAATTATTTTTTCCTTCTAAATTATTATTCACGGATTGTCCTATTTATTAAATTTTAGAAATTAATTAACTATTGAATTATAAACATCATTTATTTTATTATAAAAGTTTTCAGATGAAAAATTTTCCTGTGCAAATTTAATTGAATTTTGCGATAGCTGAGTATATGATTTTTCATCAAGATGATTAGCGGTTTTGAGAATATCCGAAAGTTCATTTACATTTTTAGGTTCAAAAATGTATCCAGTCTTATCATGCAAAACAATTTCAGGAATTCCCCCAATGTTTGATGCAATTACCGGTTTGCCCAATGAATAAGATTCTATGATTGTCATTGGGTTATTTTCATAACATTCAGATGGAACGATTATAAAAGAAGCATTTACTAAATATTCCTTTAATGCAGCCCAATCTTTATATCCTAAAAATTCAATGTTAGGAAATTTATTTTGCTTCAAATATTCTGAAAGTTCCCCATCACCAATAATCTTTAATTTTAGTTCTTTGTTATTTGAAAAAGCCTTAATTAATGTATGTATGCCTTTTTCTCTATCCAGTCTGCCAAAGTACAGAAAATAATCTCCCTTTGTTATTTTCATTGAAGTATCAATTTTATCAAGAAAATTGTAAATAAAAACGCTTTTATTTTTTATTGTGGGATAATATTCGCAATACTTATTTAAGAAAAATTTGCTTAAGAATATATATTTATCAACATATTTAGTGAATGGAAAAAATAAATCTCTTCCATAACCCTCAATAGCTAAAGCTGCACTTTTTAATCTTCCTTCAGGTGCGCAGTTATTAATAAAGCAATTATAATACTTCCCAACCTTACAATCTTCACAAATATCTCCTTTGCCATTTATAAATACATATGCCGGGCAGAGATATTTAAATCCATGAAATGTGGCTATTACAGGTATTTTATATCTCTTTAAAACTGGTAGGATTGAAAACGAAAGTCCGCCGATAATATTATGAAAATGTGCTATATCGGGCTTTTGTTCAATAATCAATTTCTCAATATTTCTTTTCGCTGATAAAGAATAAAATTTACCGAATGTTTTATTTAATGGACTATTATTTACAAAATAGTTGTTAGAATTTTCAGCTAAGTTATTATTATTATAGAAACTAAATGCAATTACATCGTGCCCATGTTTTCTCAACAGTTCAATTATATTAAGATAAACAGTATCCGTGCCGCTTTTTCTGTAATGATTATTATTAATCTGAAGAATTTTCATAAATCAATATTCAAGTGTAAATAAATTTTCTATTAAAAAATAAAGAAATTGATATAGGTATACAAAGTCGTATATAAAGAGGTAGTTATTGAACGTGTCACTGAATTAACAAAGCTATAAGTTTATAATTGCGCTTGGAAGCCAGACTATAATTCTAAATGAAAATCTAAGTTGAATATTCGATTCATAATAACGTAATTTTTATCAAAATCTCTCTAAAAATTTTAAACATTGTCAATAAGATATTTAAATAAATAACTAAGGTTGACCGTAAAATTATTAATTATATTTAAAACCGTTGGAACTTTTATTAAAAAAAAGAGATATAGAATTCAAACCGTTTTAACCGTTTATATTAACTTGAGGTCAACTTAAGTAAATAATGTACTTTCATGCTTAATTATTGATATTAAATTATAATATGATTTTTATATCTTAACGAATAGAAAATTATTTATTGTTCTCAATATCTAATAAAGAGAAAGTTCTTTATTTGAAAATTAAATGTTCCGAGAAATAATTGAATTAAATTTTTGCTGAACAAATAAAGATTTTTAAAATTTTTAATTATAATAGAATTTAAAGAGTACTAAATTTGTCCAAATCCACAGAAAAAATATTACTCTTGTTCACTGATTTTTTAATGATAAACCTTGCATGGTTTGTTTATAGTTATATCCGATTGCAAACCGGCTGGTTCGATTTAATTATTGCTCCTGAGTTTTTCCTTCCAATGCTGGTAATTTATTTCTACTGGCTTATCATTTTTACTTTTGTTGGTATGTATCGTACCTGGTTTGCTGCTTCCCGTTTTGATGAAATCTCATCACTCTTTAAAGCTACATTTTTTGGAATCTTCTTACTTTTCTTCTTAATCTTTGTTGATGATTATATGCATAATGTGTCAACAGCAACTCGCATTCTGATATTTATTTATTGGGGATTGTTCTTGCTCTTTGTTGGATCTGGCAGAATTTTTATTAGAAGTTTACAGAGAAATTTATTAATTAAAGGAATTGGCAGAAGATGCGGAGTGATTATCGGCTTTAATGATAAAGGGAAAGAAGTTCTTGACTCAATCAAAAATGCTCCTGCACTTGGAATTGATATTGAAGCATTTGTAGCTGTAAGAAATGAAAACATCGGGAAAGATTATAACGGAATAACTGTTGAAGGAACAACCGACCAGCTAAACGATATTATAAATAAATATAACGCTAAAGAAATTATTATCGCACTTGAAAAAGAAGATCACGATGTTTTGGTTGATGTAATATCTAAAACAGAAGGTAAAAATTTAAACTTAAAAATTGTTCCTGATCTTTATGAAATTTTAAGTGGACAGGCACGCACAAGTCAGATTTACGGAATTCCGCTTATTGATATTATGCCTGAACTAATGCCCGAATGGGAAAAGAAATTAAAACGGCTAATGGATATTTTTGTTTCCTTATTGATATTGATTGTAAGTTCACCAATATTAATTTTAACTTCTATCGCAATTAAGCTGGATAGCAAAGGTCCGATATTATTTAAGCAGGAAAGATTAGGACAAAACGGTAAGCCATTTAATGTTTTAAAGTTTCGCTCAATGATTAATGATGCAGAAAAATATACAGGTCCTGTCTGGTCACAAAAAAATGATCCCCGGGTTACAAGAATGGGCAAACTTTTAAGAAAAGTCAGGATAGATGAAATTCCACAAATGATTAATGTACTTAAGGGTGAAATGAGTTTAGTTGGACCAAGACCCGAAAGAGCATTTTTTGTAGAAAAACTTTCACAGGAAATTCCTTATTACAAAAGGAGATTAAAAGTTCGTCCTGGTGTAACAGGTTGGGCACAAATAAAACACAAGTACGATGAATCTATTGAAGATGTTAAAATTAAATTACGATATGATTTATTTTATATAGAAAATATGTCTATCAGAATGGATTTTAAAATTTTATTACGCACAGTGTTTGTAGTACTTTTTGGCAAAGGACATTATGACTAGATTCATTTGTCATTTTATGGTCATGCGATGGTCAATAAGTAGTCACTCTATAGTATTAATTGGTTATTAAAAAATTTAATTATTTAATCTGATAGTAAAAATTTTATCTGGAGGTTTTATGAAATTGGAAGAACTTCGCGTTTATCAATTATCAATGAGTTTAGCGGATGAAGTTTGGGATATTGTAATTAATTGGGATCATTTTGCAAAGGATGTTGTCGGTAAGCAGTTAATAAAAGCAGTTGATTCTGTCGCCGCAAATCTAAGTGAGGGTTTTGGTAGATTTTTTTATAAAGAAGAAAGACAATTTTGTTATTATTCCAGGGGATCTTTATATGAAACAAAAACCTGGTTAACAAAAGCATCAAATAGAAAACTGATTTCGAATGAAGAGTTCGAAAAGTTCATGAAAGAAATAAATGATATTGGAGTTAAGTTAAACAATTATATAAATTCAATTGGAAAGAAAAATTCAGAATTTAATAAAATTAAATTAACCGAAAAAAACAATGAATGACATTTTATAATGACTACTAATGACAAAAGAATTAAGTTGAACAAATGACAAATAATTTTCTAAAAATCTATTTAAAAATTCATAAATGAATATTCAAAAATCCCTTGTCATAATCCCAACCTATAATGAGCTGGATAACATGCCGAAACTTATACCTTTGGTATTAAGTCAGGATGACAATATTAATATTTTAGTTGTGGATGATAACTCTCCGGATGGAACTGCTGATTATGTTGAAGAATTGGCTATGAAGAATGATCGGATTCATCTGATTAAAAGGGAAGGGAAGATGGGGCTTGGTACAGCTTACATTGCCGGCTTCAAATATGCATTACAAAATAATTATGATTATATCTTCGAAATGGATGCTGATTTTTCTCACGATCCAAATGAAATAAAAAATTTTCTTGCCGCAATAAAAGATAATGATCTAATTATCGGCAGCAGATATATTCACGGAGTTCGTGTTCTTAACTGGCCTATGAGACGTTTGCTGCTAAGTTTCTTTGCAAGTGTTTATACCCGCATTATAACAGGAATGCCTGTTAGAGATGCAACCGGTGGATTTAAATGTTTTAGACGAAAAGTGCTTGAAGCGATTAATCTTGATAAAATAAAATCTAACGGTTACTCTTTCCAGATTGAAATGACATTTAAAGCTTATGCAAAAGGATTTAAAATAAAAGAAATTCCCATTGTTTTTATTGATCGTGTTAAAGGTAAATCAAAAATGTCAAGAAAAATCGTTCGCGAAGCTGTAACGATGGTTTGGAAACTTAGAATACAAAACATATTTGGAAGATTATAGGAATCCGAAATTGGATCTTTCAATAATCATAGTAAACTATAACGTAAAAGAATTCCTTCAGAATTTAATCCACTCTATCGAAAAGGCATCATCACATCTAACCAAAGAAATTATTGTTGTTGATAACGCATCTGATGATGGCAGTGTTGAATTTATTAGAGAAAAATTTCCTCAGATAAAATTGATTGCTAATAAGGTTAATCTTGGTTTTGGAAAAGCAAATAACCTCGGTTTAAAAGAAGCTAAAGGTAAATTTATTTTGCTTATCAATCCCGATACATTAATTGCTGAAGATACTTTTGATAAAATGATTGAGTTCTTCAATCGAAAACCAGAAGCGGGCTTAGCCGGATGTAAAATTATCAATCCCGATGGGAGCTTGCAGTTGGCTTGCAGAAGAAGTTTTCCCGGGCCCTGGACATCTTTTACAAAAGTAACGGGACTTAGTTCGCTTTTCCCTAAAAGTAAATTTTTTGCCAAATACAATCTTACTTATCTGGATGAGAATCAAACTTATGAAGTAGATGCAATCTCTGGTTCATTTATGATGATGCGAAAAGAAGTTTATCAAAAGGTTGGTGGATTTGACGAACAATTTTTTATGTACGGCGAAGATCTTGATTTCTGTTACAGAGTTCAAAGTGCCGGATTTAAAGTCTTTTATGTTCACACTACACAAATAATTCACTACAAAGGAGAAAGCACAAGACGAAGTAATATTGATGAGACAAAATTATTTTATAATGCCATGCACCTTTTTGTGAAAAAACATTTATCAAGTTCTTTTCTTGTTGAATTGATTTTACGAAGTGCTATTGTAGTAAGAAGTGTTTTTGCATTTATAGGTGTTCGAAAGTTAATCATCATTTCCGTTATACTAGATTTTTTATTTTTTGATTTGTGTCTGTTTATTGCCGAAAAAGTTTATTTAAATTTAACTATATGGCGGGGATTCCCTTCTTTTGCGGTTCCAATCGTTTACACTGTTCCGGCTGTTATTCAAATCTTATCATCGTTTGTAACAGGAAATTATAAGCAGGAAAAACTATCTGTTTCAAAAACAATAATTTCAATCTTTATAAGTCTGCCTATTCTAACCTCGTTAACATTTTTCTTTAAAAATTTTGCATTCAGCCGTGCGATAGTTTTAATAACTTACGCGTTTCTTATCATAATGCTTCCAATGTGGAGAATTTTTGCAAAGTTAATTCTTAAAATTGGTTTGATTGATGAAACATCTAAAATTTATCGTACTCTGGTGGTTGGATTAAGTGAAAGCTCGGTAAAAATCGGGAACAAACTGCGAAAGAAAAAATCAGATAGAAGATCAGTTGTTGGACTGATTGGATTTTCAAACAAAGATATTGGAAATAAGATTGACACATTTGAAATAGTTGGCACAGACCAGAATATAAGAAGAGTAATAAGAGAACATAAAATAAATGAAATTATTTTTTCTTCTGATGGACTTACTTATAATAAGATGATGGAAATTGTGGCTAAATGCCAGAATGAAAATGTAGAATTTAAAATTGTTGGCAGTAATCTTGATTTTATTGTTGGCAAAACGGCTGTAACCATGCTTGATGATATGCCGCTTATTGAGTTAAGTTATAATATTACCAATCCACAAATAAAATTAATTAAAACTATTTTTGATTACACAATTGCTTTGCCTACTTTATTTTTGCTTTATCCATTCATATATTTAAAACAAAAGATAACCAAAACACAAACTGATTTTACTAAATTTATATTAGGTTTTCCTAAAATTATTTCAGGAAAGGTTAGTTTGGTAGGTCCGCAAAAAAATGAAGGCAGCACAAATCTATTCCTTGGTAAAAAAGGTTTAACCGGATATTGGTATATTGAGAATGATAATATTGATGAACCTGATAAAATGGATTTTTATTATGCCAAAAATCAAAACATCTGGATTGATATTGATATACTAGTAAAATCTTTAAATAAAATGTGGAGCAAAAATTAAAGATGGCTAAGACAATTTTAGATTTTGAAAAACCAATTTATGAATTGGAATCCAAGCTGGAAGAAATGCGAAAGTTTTCTGATAATCTTGATATTGAAAAAGATATTCTCCGGCTTGAGGATAAAGTTAGACAATTAAAAGTGGAGATGTACAAAGATCTTTCCAGATGGCAGCGTGTTCAATTAGCCCGCCATCCGGATAGACCCTTTACACTTGATTATATTTATTCAATGACCGAATCATTTGTTGAACTTCACGGAGACAGATCTTTTAGGGATGATAAAGCAATTGTTGGCGGACTTGCAGAAATTGGAAATTATAAAGTTGTAATAATGGGTCAGCAAAAAGGCAGAGATACAAAATCCAATGTGTATAGAAATTTTGGAATGATGAATCCTGAAGGTTACCGCAAAGCATTAAGATTGATGAAACTTGCTGAAAAATTTAATCGACCTGTAATTACGATGATTGATACTCCCGGTGCTTTTCCCGGACTTGAAGCTGAAGAGCGCGGGCAGGCAGAAGCAATTGCCAAAAATCTTTTTGAGATGAGCAAACTTAAAGTTCCAATTATTATCGTGATAATAGGCGAAGGTGCAAGCGGTGGTGCTTTAGGCATTGGCGTTGGTGATAGAATTTTAATGTTGGAAAATTGCTGGTACTCTGTAATCAGCCCGGAATCCTGCTCAAGTATTTTATGGCGGAGCTGGGATTATAAAGAACAAGCTGCAGAAGCATTAAAACTTACCGCACCCGATTTGTTGGAACAGGGAATTATTGATAGAATAATTCCGGAACCACTTGGCGGCGCACATAAAAATCATAAAGAAGCAGCAGATACCTTAAAAGCTGCATTGATTGAAGAGCTTGATGCGCTTGTTAAAATCAAACCGGATAAGCTTGTAGAAAACCGGATTGAAAAATTTGGTAAGATGGGTGTGTTTACGGAATAGAATTTTTATTCTAGAGATAACGTAACATGAATATGGTAGCAAAAGATAAATTAGTAAAATCTTTAAAAGATATGCCCCATAAGTTTTCTTTAGATGAGTTGTTAGATAGAATTATCTTTTTACAAAAGATTGAAATTGGTTTAGAACAGTCAAAGACTGGTTAAACAAATTCAACTGCGAAAGCAAAAGAGAAACTTTCTAAATGGCTGAAATAATCTGGACAGAACAAGCTCTAGAAGACATTGATAACATTGCAGAGTTCATTTATAAAGACTTATTTAAGTATGCAAAAATTCAAGTGCAACTTTTCTTCGATACAGTTGAACTTATTAGCAATCAACCGGAAATAGAAAGAATAGTACCAGAAATTCAAAAGAAAAAAATCAGAGAATTAATTGTTGGTAATTATAGAATTGTAAATCGAATTGTTAACACTAAAAGAATTGATATATTAACAGTTCATAATAGTCGAAGACTCCTTACAGACAATCCATCTATAAAAAAATATAAATCACGTTAATATGCTTAAACATTACACAGAAGTTAGAGTAAGATATGCAGATACTGATCAAATGAAGTATGCATACAACGGAAAATATTTTGAATATTTTGAAGTGGGCAGATCAGAAATGATGCGCGAAGTAGGTTTGCCATACAAAGTAATTGAAAACAGCGGCTATTTTATGCCCGTAATCGAAACAAAGATTCATTTCTTCTCTCCGGCTTTTTATGATGAGCTTTTATTAATAGAAACACGAGTAGAAAATATTCCAACCTCTAAAGTTCACATCGATCATATAATAAAAGCAAAGGAGAGAGATGTAGTTATTTGTGAGGGCTATGTTGAGCTTGCTTTTCTTGATGCCAAAACAAACAGACCAACCCGGGCACCTAAATTTTTTATTGATGCAATCAAAAAATATTACGAGTAAAATTTTATTATCGTTACAATCATGTACTTAATAATCTGATGAAAGAAAAAATTAAAGAACTTACCAGGGATACTGCAATTTACGGCATCAGCACAATGCTTGGCAGGTTTCTTAATTTTTTACTTGTACCGTTTTTTACAAATGTTTTTTTACCCGCCGAATATGGAGTAGTTAATATTCTTTATTCATATATCGCAATCTTTAACATCATCTTTATATACGGAATGGATTCAGCTTTTCTTAAGTATGCTGCCTTTAAAGATATTGGTGATGATAAAGAAAACTTTTCCACTCCGTATATAAGTGTGTTTACAACATCAGTGATTTTTGTTTTGTTAATCTTTTTATTTAAAAATCCTATCTCAATTTTTCTTGAAATAAGTAATGATAAAATTTATTTAATTATTCTTTCGGCACTTATTTTATTTTTTGATGCAAACGTTGTGATACCATTTCTTAAACTCCGGCTTGAAAGAAAAGCAAAACTTTTTTCCCTGCTAAAAGTTGCTAATATTTTAATCAACATTGGTTTAAATGTTTATTTGATTTTAAAATTAAAATGGGGGATTGAGGCAATTTTTGTAAGTAATCTTGCTGCATCTGTACTAACACTAATTTTTATTTTACCGATAATAGTAAAAAACTTCAGACTTACTTTCCATAAAGAATTGTTTAAAAGATTATTGAAATTTGGATTACCATACCTTCCAGCAGGTATCGGTGTAATGCTCGTTCAGGTTATTGATGTCCCGATTTTACAGAAACTTACAGATCTTAAAACTGTTGGTATTTACAAGGCAAGTTATAGATTAGGAATTTTTATGATGCTCTTCGTAAATATGTTTCAGTTTGCCTGGCAGCCGTTTTTTTTGAATAATGCAAAAGAAGAAAACGCAAAAGAATTATTTTCAAAAGTTTTAACTTATTTTACAATTGTTGGAAGTATTCTTTTAATTATACTTTCACTTTTCATATCTGATATTGTAAAAATTAAAATTGCTGGATTCTCAATCATTGGTCACGACTACTGGAGTGGTTTGTATATTGTACCAGTTATTCTACTTGCTTATCTATTCAATGGCTTGTACGTTGTTTTTTCTGCTGGAATTTACATCGAAGAAAAAAGCATCTTTGCACCAATTGTTGCAGGATTGGGTGCACTGACAAATGTTGTGGCAAACTATATCCTTATACCTTATCTAAACATAATGGGGGCGGCTCTTGCAACACTTGCCAGTTATGTTGTAATGGCTGCCGGTTATTATATCGTAACGCAAAAGTATTATAAAATTCAATATGAATATTCAAAATTATTCAGGATATTTTTTGCGATACTAGTTGTTGGTTCTGTTTATTACATTCTTTTGTTTAATGGCTATTTAAATGTTTATTATAAATTAATTTTATCAATTGCATTTTTATCTTTCATCTTTCTAAGTGTGTTTGAAAAGAGTGAAATGAATTTTATTAAAACTAAACTGCTGCGGAGATAAATGACTGAAGAAATAAAAATAAAAGTTAAACGATTAAGCGAAGATTATTTAGATGTTCCGCTTCCACATTATGCAACTCCCGGTAGTGCTGGAATGGATATTCGTGCTGCAATAAAAGAAGATGTTATTCTTAAACCAGGTGTTGTGGAATTGATTCCAACAAATATTTCTGTGGAAATTCCTGTTGGATATGAAATACAAGTAAGACCACGAAGCGGATTAGCAGTAAATCATAGTATCGGGATTCTAAACTCTCCCGGCACCATTGATTCTGATTACCGCGGTGAAGTAAAAATTATTATTATGAATTTTGGTAAAGAAGATTTTAAGATTTCAAAAGGCGATAGAATTGCGCAACTAATTGTTTCTAAAGTTTACACCGCAAAAATTGAAGAAGTAAAAGGTTTAAATTCATCTCATCGCGGTGAAGGCGGTTTTGGGCATACTGGAAATAAATGATGGAAGATGTAAAATGGATGATGGTTAATGGGAGATAAAATTTTTTCGGCTGTCACGGTCGCACCGTGACAATCAATTAGAGTTTTATGATTATTAATTATGGGAAGAAGAGGAAGAAATAACCTAAAGGATGAAGCTTTTTTCTTTGTTACAACGACTGTTGTTAAATTCATTCCTGTTTTTAACAACCCTCTGTTTTGTGATATTCTTATTTCTAATATTAAGCACTACCTGCATAAATATAAGTTTTCTATTCTTGGTTATGTAATAATGCCAACCCATTTTCATTGGATAATAGAAGTTGATAATAAGTTTGGAAATGTTTCCGAAATAATGAGAGACATTAAAAAGTTTACTGCCTGGCAGATATTTGATGAGCTTGAAAATAAGAATGAAGTAAAATTATTAGAGTTATTTAAAGATGCAGCAAGTGGAATTAAAGATCAGGAAAGAAAATTGTGGATGAAGCGATTTGATGATGAGGTTATAAGAGATCAAAAAATGTTTTGGACTAAACTAAATTATATTCATAAGAATCCTGTTAAATCCGGATTGGTGTTAAAAGCGGAAGATTATAAGTATTCAAGTGCAAGAAATTATGCTTTTAATGATCATTCTGTCCTCGAAGTAAATACTGAGTTGGGTGGAATTGATTTGTATTCTTAAAAATTATATTACAATGTCACGGTGCGACCGTGACAGCCTTCAAAAAGTTGATTTTCTTGTTTGTGATTTGAAATAACAAACCCAGTTCCTTTGAGGAACTGGGTTTGTGGATTACAATTAGTAAAAAGTTTTTTGTCAAGTATTTTCCCAAAACAAAATTTTTTTTCTTGCTTAGATTTTCATCTCCTAAATCATTAACTTCGATTAAGACTTACAGAAATTTTTTCTAATCTTTTAATGCATCTTGAACTTTTTTAAGAATGAGTTTAAACAGATTCATTCATAAAAAAGCTTTGGATGGCATTGTAACTCTAAAACAATTTATTGTTATTATAATTTAATTTTGATATACGATGTCTGATTTTATTCATCTACATAATCATACTCATTACAGCTTACAAGATGGCGCCTGCACTGTTGAAGGACTAATTAACGCCGCAAAAAAATTTGATATGAAATCTGTAGCAATTACAGATCATGGTGTTATGTATGGCGCTGCTGAGTTTTATAACAAAGCAAAAAAAGCCGGAATCAAGCCAATCATAGGCATGGAAGCTTATATAGTTGTTGATGGAAGCAGATTTGATAGAGGCAAAGCTGAAGAAATTAATAATAAGAAAAAGAGTAAGCATTACAATCATCTTATTCTTCTTGCAAAAAATAAGCAGGGATATGATAACCTTTCCCGCCTTTCAACTTTAGGACACACGGAAGGATTTTATTACAAACCACGAATTGATCTTGAACTGCTTGAGAAATATAAAGAAGGATTAATCTGTACTTCTGCCTGTGCAGGTGGAATTGTTTCCACACATCTTGTAAATGGTAATTATGATAAAGCAAAATCTGTTGCAAAAAAATTTAAAGAGATGTTTGGTGATGATTTCTATTTAGAAATCCAGGATCATAATACCGATCTTGATAAACCAATTTTGGAAGCAATGCCAAAACTTTCCAAAGAATTGGGAATAAAATTAGTTGCAACAAATGATTGTCATTATATCGAACCTGATCATGCAATTCCGCATAATATCCTTTTACTTTTATCCGATAAAAACGGAGCGGATTATACTCAGCTTAGGTATGGAACAGATCAGGTGTACTTTAAATCATCTGAAGAAATGACAAAGCTTTTTAAAAAGTACAAAGGTGCAATTGAACATACTCTTGAAATTGATGAGAAGATAGATTTAAAACTTGATTTTGAAGGACATCATTTCCCTAATTTCCCAATTCCAAAAGAATCTAAAGCAAAAACTTTAGAAGAGTATATGGAATTGCTGGCGAGAGAAGGTCTTCAGAAAAAGTTTGATAAAATTACTCCGGAAATTGAAGAGCGATTTAACTTTGAGATAAAAACTATTAACGAAATGGGATTCCCCGGATATTTTCTTGTAGTGCAGGATTTTATAAATGCAGCCAAAAAGAAAAATATTCCGGTTGGACCGGGAAGAGGAAGTGCAGCAGGAAGTTTAGTTGCTTATGCACTTGGCATCACAAATATCAATCCGCTTGATTACAATTTACTGTTCGAAAGATTTTTAAATCCTGCAAGAAGATCAATGCCGGATATTGATGTTGATTTTGCTGATGATCAGCGCGGCGATGTTATTGATTACGTTCGTGAAAAATATGGTAATGAGTGCGTTAGTCAAATTATAACTTTTAATCGTTTATCATCCAAAGCAGTGCTGCGGGATGTTGCGCGTGTGTTAAAAATTCCTATCCCAACTGTTAATAAGATTACAAAATATATTCCATCTAAATTTGGAAAAGTTTATACCATTGATCAGGCGCTGGCAGAAGTACCGGAATTGAAGTGGGTAAAAGAATCCAAAGAAACAGATATCCAAAATCTTGTTAAGTATGCAAAAGTTTTAGAAGGAATGAATCGCAACGCTTCAAAGCATGCAGCGGGAGTTGTAATCACTCCCGAAGATGTTAGCAATTATGTCCCGCTTGCCAATGCAGTATCCCAGCAGGATATTGTAACTCAGTTTACGATGAAGGATATTGAAAATGCCGGTTTGTTGAAGATGGATTTTCTGGGTTTGCGCACGCTTACAATTATTCGTGATGCAATCGATATGATTAAGAAAAATCATAATGTTGAAATTGATATTGATAACGTTCCGCTTGATGATGAAAAAACTTTCCAGCTTTTCGCAAAAGGTCAAACAACCGGAGTGTTCCAGTTTGAATCTGCCCCGATGCGTGAATATTTGAAGCAGCTTCATCCAACTTCTTTAAATGATCTTGCGGCAATGAATGCACTTTATCGTCCCGGTCCAATGGAATTTATTGACGATTTTATTGATAGAAAGTTTGGACGAAAAGAAGTTAAATATCCGCATCCGATTCTTGAACCAATTTTAAAAGAGACTTATGGAATTATTGTTTATCAGGAGCAGGTAATTCAAATTGCAAACAAAGTTGGCGGAATGAGTTTGGCAGATGCTGATCTTTTGAGAAGAGCGATGGGCAAAAAAGATCTTAAGGTGATGGAAGCACAAAAAGTTGTTTTTGTAGATGGTGCAATTAAAAATGGTGTTGATAAAAAAATTGCTCTCGAAATATTTGATACGATATTCAAATTTGCTAATTACGGATTTAATAAAAGCCATGCTGTGGCTTATAGCTTTGTAGCATATCAAACCGCTTATCTAAAAGCATATTATCCAGCAGAATTTTTAGCAGCTAACTTAAAGAATGAATTTGAAAACACAGACAAAGTAACCAAGTTTTTAGAGGACTGCCGAAAACTAAAAATAGAAGTTCTTCCTCCCGATGTTAATAATCCATCACTTTATTTTGAAGCAGAAGCTGGTAAGATAAAATTTGGAATGTCTGCGATTAAAAACGTTGGTATGCCAGCAGTAAAAGAAATTATGCGAGCCAAAAATGCTCTGGGAAGAAATTTTAAATCTTTATTTGATTTCTGCTCAAATGTTGATACAAGAATTGTTAATAAAAGGGCTGTGGAAGGATTAGTGCTTGCGGGTGCATTTCACGCTTTTGAAAAAGACAGAGCAAAATTATTCGATGCTGTTGAAACTGCTTTAGAGTTTGGTCATAAAATTCAAAATTCAAAATTAACTTCATCCGATTCACTTTTTGGAAATACGCAAGAAGTTGTTATCACGGAGCCAAAACTTTCATCAACAAATAAGTGGACTGAAAAAGAAACGCTTTCACAAGAAAGAAAAGTGATAGGATTTTATCTTACAGATCATCCGCTTCGTAAATATGAAATTGAATTTAAATCCTTTGCAACAGTGCATCTGGGTGAAACCGAAAATATTGTTGAAATGGATGACGTTAAAGTATGCGGAGTAATTACCGATTTGAAAACCAAGATAGACAAATCGGGTAAGATAATGGCGTTCTTTAAGCTGGATGATTTTACGGGATCTTGTGAATGTCTTATGTTTTCAAAAGTTTATGCTGAGTATCAGTCTTTTATCGAGGAAGAAGAAACGGTTTATATAGTTGGTAACCTTGAAAGCAGCGGTGATTCAATTAAAATGCAGGTTAAAAAGGTTTTGCCTCTAAAAAAAGCTGCCAACGAATTAACAGAAAGTTTAAAGCTTACTATTAACAAAGATAAAATTGCTGCTGAAAATCTGTTAGAACTCAAAAAAATTCTTAGCAGCAGTGAAGGAAGCATTCCCGTGTTCATACATCTGTCAGAAAACGGATCAAACAAAGGTAAACTATTTTCACTTTCCGATATTAGAATAAAAATTACAAGTGATCTGCTAAAATCTTTAATTGATCTTCTTGGTGAGGACTCTGTAATACTAAAATCCAGGTAAATTAACAAAATATTTCTGGTTGTTTCACTTTGTATGATTTTGTATTATTGCTGCCGTTATTAACTATAACAAATAAGGATAAAATTTAAATGAAAAGAAGTGATAAGCAGGAATATTGGGCACTGATACTTGGTGCTTCATCGGGATTTGGCGAAGCTGCATCTTTAAAGTTAGCCCAGGATGGATTTAATATTTTTGGTGTTCATCTTGATCGGCAGGCAACAATGCACAACGTTGATAGAATAGTAAATGAAATAAAATCTAATGGTGTTGAAGTAGAATTTTTTAATGTAAATGCCGCAGATGAATTTAAAAGAAATGAAGTTCTTTCATCAATAAAAAATAAACTTGGTAATAAACCGCTTATTAAAGTTATAATGCATTCTTTAGCATTTGGAACTTTAAAACCATTCGTATCTTTTAAAGATGAACAAACAATTAACAAAGCCCAGATTGAAATGACACTTGATGTAATGGCTCACTCATTGGTTTACTGGGTTCAGGATGTTGTGAAAAATAATTTACTTGCAAGAAACGCCCGCATATTTGCAATGACAAGTTCGGGTGGACATTCAGCAATCCCTTATTACGGTGCAGTGTCAGCTGCAAAAGCATCATTAGAATCACACGTAAGACAATTAGCGGTAGAACTTGGTCCAATGGGAGCTGCCGTCAATTCGATTATGGCTGGAGTAACTGATACACCGGCACTAAGAAAAATTCCCGGTAATGTGGAAATGATAAACATGGCAAAAAGAAAAAATCCACGCGGCAGATTAACAACACCGGAAGATGTTGCAAAAGTAATTTCACTTATTTGTAAAGATGGCGGTGAGTGGATATCCGGCGGTTTAATCCATGCTGATGGTGGTGAAGATATAGTTAACTATGTTGAGAAATAAGAATTAACCAAAAAAAGTTATAAAATATTTTAAGGAATAATTATGAAACCAATTACAATTACTGATGAAAATTTTGCTAAAGAAGTTTTGCAATCAGACAAACCTGTATTGATAGATTTTTGGGCAGTTTGGTGTGGTCCTTGCAAAATGATTGCCCCGATTGTTGAAGAACTTGCCGTTGAATATGATGGCAAAGTTAAGGTCGGAAAACTTGATGTTGATAATAATCAGCAGAGCGCTATTAAATATGGCGTTAGAAGTATTCCAACCGTTCTGATTATTAAAGATGGTAAAGTTGTAGAAACAATCATTGGTGCCGTGCCCAAGGTACACTTTAAACAGAAATTAGATGCTGTTTTAAAATAATTTAGATTTTTTATTCATAAAAAATTAATACTTAAAAAAATTAATTCCCTTGATATTTGATCTTAAAAGTTTGTTCGAATATCAAGGGATATTTTTTCTTATATGATAATTAAAAGTTATAGCTAATCTGGCAAGAATTAAATTTATTATGAATGATAATAGAAATTGTTTTTTGATTAAGTCACTTAAGCTTTGCGGGGAAAGTAATTTTATAAAATTATTTTAAGGTTATTAATTCACTCTTAAATAGTATTGAATCAAAAAAACGAATTATTTATATATACACAGGAAATATTATTTAAAAAATTAATAAACTGCCTTAGTTTATTATTACTCTTATTTTTAATGGAACATTGATATGAAAAAATTATTTTCTCTTCTGTTATTCACTGCCTTTTTTGTAAACGCTCAGGATAAATTAGATTTTGAATTTGATTATGCTCAGTTCTCATATGATTCTTTATCCAATTTTGTAGAGATTTATTATTCTTTTAATCAGGCATCACTTAAAATGGAAGAACAGGACTCCCAAAAGAATCTTGAAGGATTATTAAAAATATTTATTAAGGATTCATCTAAGGGCGATACAATTGTTTATAACCAATGGTTGATGAAGCACGAAATTTCTGATACAACTGATATGGGAAATCAAGCTTTGGTGGGAACGCTGGGATTTGTTTTACCATCAGGTAATTTAACTTGCGAAATAACAGGCACTGATTTACACAATAAAGAAAAATCCCGTACTATTGTTGAACATATGAATATCGTACCTTTCATCCAAAGCAACATGAGCATAAGTGATATACAATTAGCATCAAAGATGGTTCAGGGAAGTGAGAATACTAAATCAATATTTTACAAAAACACATATGAGATAATGCCAATTCCAAATCTTGTATTTGGAAAATCTCAACCTGCTTTATTCTTTTACACTGAATTATATAATCTTCAATCTGATAAATTAAAAAGTCCAACACTGAAACTGAATGAAATTATCTATAACAGTCGTGGAAAAATATTAAAGCAAAAAACAAAGAACATTTCGAGAAGCACCAGTTCACGTGTTGAGGTTGGAGCATTTGTATTATCAAGTTATCCTACAGATACTTATACACTTGCATTAGCTTTGATTGACAGTATGGGAAATCAGGCGACAACAACTTCTAAAAAATTCTTTGTTTATAATCCTGATATAGTTGTTGTTGATACTTTTGAAACTTCTATGACTTCTTCAATCAGTTCGTTGTTTGGAGCAATGTCTGAGGAAGAATTAGATGATTTATTTCAAAAATCCAAATACATCGCCACACCTCAGGAAATTGAGAAGTATGAAAAACTAAATAACTTAGAAGGCAAACGATCATTTATGAATGAATTCTGGAAGAACAAGGATACAAATCCTAACACTCCGGAAAATGAGTTTTTCAGAGAATATCTTCAAAGGATTGAAGTAGCAAATCAAAAATATAGTGCAATGGGCAAAATTGGATGGAAAACTGATCGCGGCAGAATTTATTTGCTTTATGGTGAACCTTCTGAAATTGAACGTTATCCTAATCAATTGGAAACCAGACCTTACGAAATATGGCAGTATAATTCGATTGAAGGTGGAGTATATTTTGTATTTGCTGATCTAACAGGATTTTCCGATTATATGTTAGTCCACTCCACTAAACGCGGTGAGCTACGTGACGATAATTGGAACCGAAGAATTACGGTTAATTAAATTAAATTTTTAAGTCTCAGTATTTGCCCCGATTTAATATCGGGGTTTTTTATTACTTATCTGAACAAATAAAATCCAATCATTTCATTATTTTAGCACATCAAAATTAAATCATAGTTTGAAAAACACATTAGAGTACATATTATTTATTTCCTTAAGCTACTTTTTTAGGATCATTGGATTAAATCTATCCCGAAAATTTTCTTCCTTGATCGCATTTTTTTTCTATTACATTCTTCCAATACGTAAAGATGTTGTTTTTGATAATTTAAAACATGCTTTTCCTGATTTTTCTGAAGATAGAATAAAAGAAATAGCTTATGGAAGTTATAAAAGTTTCTGTCTTACATTAGCGGAAATCTTGTATATGCCCTGGCTTGATGAAGATCAGTTAAAACAGATAATGATTTGTGAAAAGCGAGATTTGATTGTTAAAAGATTTGACGAAGGTAACGGAGTTATTTTACTATCCGCACATCTTGGTAACTGGGAATATCTTGCCACTTCTGTAGCAGCGCAGATAAATAAAAAATTTTACGTAGTTGTTAAACCTCAACGAAATCCCTTTGTTAATAATTGGTTGAACAAATACAGAACTAAATGGACGAATGAAGTTGTGCCGCTTGGCGTTTCTATCAGAAATGTATTTTCAGTTTTGCTTAATAAAGGCATTGTTGCAATGGTGGCGGACCAACGCGGTCCTGAGGAAAGTATCAAACTTAAATTTTTTGGAAGATTAACATCAGTTTATACCGGTCCGGCTGTTTTATCTTTAAAAACTAACTCCCCGATTATTTATGGAATAGCAGAGCGGCAAAAGGATTTAAATTATAAAGTTGAATTGATTGAAGTTGATAGAAATAATCTTCCTGAAAATTCTGATGAAAAAATAAAAGTGCTTACGGAACGAATGCTAAAAATTCTTGAAGATATAATCAGGCAATATCCTGAACAATGGCTATGGATGCACAAGCGGTGGAAGCATTAAAGATGAATACTGATAAAATACTTTTTATTCAAACCGCTTTTATTGGCGATGCAATTCTATCACTTCCTGCATTGCAAAAGCTTAAGGAGATTTATCCGGAATGTTTAATTGATGTTTTGTGCATCCCTGAAAGTGAAGAAATATTCAATTCAAGTCCTGCTGTTAATAAAGCTATTGTGCTTGATAAAAAAGGAGTTCACAAAACGCTATTGAGTTCAATGAAATTAGCAATAGAATTAAAAAAAAATAATTACACAAAACTTTATTCCGCTCATCGATCTTTCAGAACCTCTTTAATTGTCTGGATACTTGGAATAAATGAATCTTACGGATTTGATACTTCCGCTCTGAAACACGTTTATAAAAATTTGATAAAATATAATTTATCCATCCACGAAGTTCAGAGGAATCTCGATCTCATTAGATTCAATTACAATGAAATCAATTGGAGAGTTAAACCAGAAATTAAAAGGAATGATTTTATAAAAGATAAAATCCTATCCTTTATGAAAGAAAAGGGGATTGACAATAATTTTATTGCAATAGCACCGGGAAGCATTTGGGAAACAAAAAAATATCCTAAAAAATATTTTGAAGAATTAATTGATTACTTAATTAAAAAGAAATTTCAGATAGTCCTTATCGGTGGCAATAAAGATAAAGAACTTTGTGCATCGTTATTAAAAAATAATTCTGAATTAATATTTGATACCTCAGGATTATTTTCAGTAATTGAAAGTATAGAATTATTATCTTACGCAAAACTTTTAATATCAAATGATAGTGCACCAACACATATGGGGATGGCTGCTGATATAAAGGTCTTAACAATTTATTGTTCAACAGTTTCTGATTTTGGATTTTATCCTTATAATACAAAAAGTTGTTTTGTTAGTTATGATGATTTGGATTGTAAACCGTGCGGGATTCACGGTTACAAAGAATGTCCGATTAAGACATTTGATTGCGGAAAAAAATTAGAACCAAAAATTATTATTACAACTATGGAGGAAATGTTACGTGATTAAAGAAGCTAAAACTTTATTGCTAAATATTGATAATCAATTTGATGAAAGTTTAAAATTAGCACATGAACTTTATTTAACCGGATCAATTTTTATTTATCCGACTGATACAATTTATGGATTCGGTGGAAATCCTTTTAATGAAAATGTTCTAAAAAAAATTAGCAACGTAAAGGGCAAACCAAATTGGCGCAGATATATTTTTCTAATTCCGGATATTGAAACATTAAAAAATTATATCGAATTAAATTCTGAAAAATATCTGGATTTTCTTCTTTCAGTTTGGCCAAATCCTGTTTCGGTAATATTAAAATTAAATAAGCGTTACCAGGAAGTCCTTCAAATGGAGACAGCAGCGTTCAGAATTCCCAATCACAGATTCTGTTTAAAATTACTTAATGAATTAAAAATGCCTTTAATATCAACAAGTGTAAACAGAACAGGTAAGGAGCCAATGAATGATCCAACAATGATTATTCAGGAATTCTCTAATGAAGTAGATGCTATATTTTTTTCGGGCACAAAGTCTTATGTGGAAGCTTCGACACTGATTGACTTGAGCGCGGATGAACCAAAGTTTGTAAGAGAAGGTAGAATAAAATTTGTGGATTTAATGAAAAAGCTAAGCTAAATTTATTTTAAGAAATTGAATGAGTTATGATAAATATTAAAAAACTTAAAAATGTATCTGTTTTAATAATACCTGAAGAAACTTCACAGGCACCACGATCTTATAAATTATCTTTAAAAAAATTAATGTGGATTATTAGTTTATACAGTGTGATTTTGTTTGTACTCGGATTTTATATCATAAGTTTTACACCCTTAAGTGAAGTGATATTTCCATATAGTCTTAGATTAAGTGATTCGGATAAGAAAAAAATAGAGATACTTGATAATAAAGTTATAATGCTGGCTAAAGAAATCGAATCGTTAAAGGCGGTTAATAAAAGATTAAAGTTTGCAATTATGCTGGGCGATTCAACTTTGATAGATAAAAAGGAAATTCAAAAAGATACAATAAAGGGTAAATCACCATTTGAAGGAAATTTGTTTGGGGTTGTTATTAAATTGTTTAATAATATTTTTAACTTCCAGAACGAGAATATTACTTTTCTTAAACCTGCTGAAGGATATCTTAGCCAAAAGTTTAATCCTGAAAGAGGGCATTTTGGTGTTGATTTCTCGATGAAAGAAAACAGACCAATTTTTGCATCTGCCGGCGGCTATGTTGTTTTTGCATCTTATACTACAGACTATGGATATAGTATTATAATTAATCATAATAATAACTATGTTACAAAGTACTTTCATTGTTCATCATTGCTTAAGAAAGAAGGTGATTTTGTTTTGCAAGGAGAAACAATTGCATTAAGCGGAAATTCCGGCACCGAATCATCAGGTCCGCACCTTCATTTTGAAATATGGAAGGATGGAAAACCTATTAATCCTTTAGAAGTTTTAATAATTAATTAGGAGCGTCTTTTGAAAACTAAATCAAACGGGAGTTCTATGGAAGAAGTAACAATTATCAGCAGCGGTGTTGTGATCGAAGGAAAAGTTTCCAGTAACGGAAATGTTCGTGTTGATGGCACGGTTAAAGGTGACATTACAGCTCAGGGAAATTTAACTGTTGGTGAACACGGTACTATTCAAGGGCAGTTAACAGGAGATGTAATTTCAATCGGTGGAAAAGTTGAAGGAACTGTGAATGCTAAGGAAAAATTGGTGTTGGAATCTAAAGCTGTTTTAAAAGGGGATCTTGTAACAAAAATTCTTGTTGTTGAAGCAGGTGCAATGTTTGAAGGAAGAAGCGCAATGGGCACCCAACCATCTTACAAACCTGCAGTTAATAAGGTTGAGTAATCTTGTCTTCCAAGCCAACCAAGGATGAAGGATTTGTAAATTCTCTCCGCGATGTTGGACCATATCTCGGTTTAGGGTTACAATTAGCCGTTACAATTGTTGTTATGGTTTTTATTGGTGATTGGCTTGATTCGAAATTTAAAACTAATTATCTATTTACTTTAGTTGGGGGATTTGTTGGCATTGGCGTTGGGATATATAACCTTATTAAAACTGTAAACGATCTGGAAAAAAAGAATAAAAACAAAGATGAAGCCAAATAATCTCTTCATCGTATTGCCCTTTGTATTTCTGATTAGCTTATTAGGTTTTTATTATCTGGGATGGTTGGAAGCTATTACATTCAATTCAATATTATATGGTTTTATCATATCTACATTTAATATTTTTTTGGGGATAATTTTTATTCGATATGGATTAGATAAGAGTGATAAAATTTTTCTAATTGTTGTATTTGGGGGCTTGATTTTGCGGCTTTTTATAGTTTTGGCTCTCATTGTTATAACGCTAAAATTCTTGTTTGTTAGACTCAATTCTTTTATCTTTACAACCTTTATTTTCTATTTCTACTATCTCATAGTAGAAGTTTATATTCTATCACAAAAAAAGAACATTAAAATCAAGACAAATAATGATTGATTCTACTTCAACACAAATAATTGTTGATAGCCTCAAAAGTACGCATACAAAATCCGGTAGTGATTGGATTCTTCATCACGTAATGGATGGCAATTATCTTGATTTTAGCCCTTTTTTTAAGATTTATTTGCCTCACTTTCAGTTATTTGGACTAGATTTATCGATAACCAAGCATGTTGTATTTATGTGGTTAGGTGCGATTTTACTTGCATTAGCAATGATCGGTGTGGCAAAATCTTACAGAAAATCTATTGTTCCAAAAGGTATTAATAATTTTTGGGAGCTGTTTATCGTTTTTGTCCGTGATGAAATTGCTAAACCGACAATAGGTAAAGGATATGAAAAGTTCTTGCCATATTTGTTAACAGCATTTTTCTTTATACTATTTGGAAATTTTTTAGGACTAATTCCATTTTCAGCAACTTTTACAAGTAACATATCTGTTACAGCAACTTTGGCAATTTTATCTTTCTTAGTTATCCAATTTGGTGGAATGAGAAAGAATGGTACTTTCGGTTATTTCAAAGGATTAATTCCTCATGGAGTTCCTGTTTTACTACTTCCAATTATGATAGTTGTTGAGTTCTTAGGTTTATTTACAAAACCATTTGCATTGGCAATACGTCTTTTTGCAAACATGACTGCAGGACACATTGTGATTTATGCATTGATAAGTTTAATCTTTGTTATGCAAAGCGTTGTTTGGGCAGGTTTAGCTGTTCCACTTGCTTTATTTATTTACACGCTTGAAATTTTAGTTGCGTTATTACAAGCTTATATTTTTACAATGCTGTCTTCCTTGTTTATTGGGATGGCAGTTCATCAAGATCATTAATTAAAATAAAAATAATAATTCTAATCAAAGGAGAATGTTAATGGACTTTGCATATTTAGCCGCTGGATTAGGTGCCGGGTTAACAATTTTTGGTGGGGCTTTAGGTATTGGTAAATTAGCCGCAGCCGCAATGGATGCAAGCGGAAGACAACCTGAAGCTGCTGGTGCAATCAGAACATCTATGATTATCGCCGCTGCTCTAATCGAAGGTATTTCATTGTTTGCATTAGTTATTTGCTTCATATTAGCAGGCAAATAATCAGTTAGTTAAAAAGGAGTGTTAAAATGCACTCCTGGATTATTTAATAAAATTTACATTAAGATTATGATTGCAAATACATTATTTGCTTTTATCGCTTTGGTTGTTTCAGAAGGTGAAAGCGGCGGAGGAGGTTTACTTTCCGTTAATGTCGGTTTGGCTTTTTGGACAACTTTAACTTTCATTCTGCTTTTGTTAATTCTTAAAAAGTTTGCCTGGAAACCTATCTTAAATGCGCTCAAACAAAGAGAAGATGCAATTAAAGATTCTCTTGAACAGGCAGAAAAAGCAAAGGAAGAAGCAAAAAAGATTTTATACGAAAATCAAAATAGTCTTGCTAAAGCAGAAGAAGAATCTAAAAAGATTATTGAGCAAAGCAAACTTTATGCTGATAATCTTAAAGAACAGATTTTAAAGGATAGCAAAGAACAAGCTAAAAAATTGATTGAAGAAGCATCGGCCGAAATTGATAGAAAGAAAAATGCCGCTTTTGATGATCTTAAAAATCAAATTGCTGAGATTTCTATCAAAGCCGCTGAAAAGATTTTAAGGGAAAATCTTGATGCTGAAAAGAATAAAAAAGTTGTTGATAAATACATTAGTGATATTTCCAAAAATTAATTATGGCTGCATCCAAAGTTGCAATAAGATACGCTTCCTCTTTTCTTGATACTGCAATCGAGAAAAATTTGCTCGATAAAGTATCGCAAGATTTTGATTTGATTTATAAAACTCTTAATCAAAGTGCAGACTTAAGAAGAGCTATAAAAAGTCCAATCATTAAAAAGGAAACAAAACAATCAATCTTTGCTGCTGTGTTCAAAGATAAAGTAAATGATGAAACTTTTTCTTATCTGGATTTTGTGATAGGCAAAGGACGTGAGGAAATACTTCAGGAAATATTGGAAAAGTTTTTTTACTTAAGAGATGAGTATTTAGGAATTGCAAACGTTCATGTTATTACTGCATTTAATCTTTCCCCTGAACAGAAGGAACAGTTAAAGCAGCGTTTTGAATTAATTCTTAGAAAACAAATAGTGCTAACCTACTCCGTTGATGAAAAAATTATTGGCGGCTTTGTTGCTAAGGTCGGTGATACTATTTACAATGCATCGGTTTTGCATCAGTTGGATTTATTAAAAAAACAATTTTTACACGGCAGTGTATATCTAAATTAGTTAAAGAGAATTTATAAAGGAATTTACAAATGGCAGAAGTTAGACCTGATGAAATATCTGCGATACTAAGAAAACAACTTTCGGGATTTGAAAGTGAAGTTGATATTTATGATGTTGGAACTGTTTTACAGGTTGGTGATGGAATCGCTCGTGTTTACGGGCTTTCAAAGGTTATGGCAAGCGAACTTGTTGAGTTTCCGAATGATGTTTTTGGAATGGTGCTGAATCTTGAAGAAGATAGTATTGGTTGTGTTCTGTTTGGTGATTCAAGCCTTATTAAAGAAGGCGATAGAGTTAAAAGAACAAAGCGTGTTACATCTATGCCAGTGGGAGAAGGAATGCTCGGGCGCGTAATCACTCCACTCGGTGTTCCAATTGATGGTAAAGGACCAATCAGCACAACGGAATTTCTACCGATCGAAAGAAAAGCTCTTGGTGTTATCCAGAGACAACCAGTAAAAGAACCATTACAAACAGGTATTGCCGCTGTTGATTCTATGATTCCAATCGGTAGGGGACAAAGAGAATTAATTATCGGTGACAGACAAACAGGTAAAACTGCAGTTGCCATTGATGCAATTATCAGTCAAAAAAGTACGCATACTGAAGAAGCTAAAGCATTGGGAATAAAACCAGTGTATTGTGTTTATGTGGCAATCGGACAAAAAGAATCTACTGTTGCGCAGGTAGTTGCAAAGCTTGAAGAAAATGGTGCGATGGATTATACAACAGTTATTTGTGCTGGTGCATCTGATCCGGCTCCGCTTCAATTTATTGCCCCTTATGCTGGAGCAACACTTGGCGAATTCTTTAGAGATAATGGAAAACATGCACTTTGTATTTATGATGATCTTTCTAAACAGGCGCAAGCTTACAGAGAATTATCACTTTTGTTAAGAAGACCTCCGGGACGTGAAGCTTATCCCGGCGATGTTTTTTATCTTCACTCAAGATTACTTGAGAGAGCATCCAAGCTTAGTGAAGAATTAGGTGGAGGAAGTTTAACTGCATTGCCGATTATCGAAACTCAGCAAGGAGACGTTTCGGCATATATTCCTACAAATGTTATTTCCATTACTGATGGACAGATTTATCTGGAATCAAATTTATTTAATGCCGGTGTTCGCCCCGCAATAAATGTTGGAATATCCGTATCGCGTGTTGGCGGTAATGCACAAATTAAAGCAATGAAAAAAGTTGCAGGAAGTTTAAAACTTGATCTTGCACAATATAGAGAGCTGGAAGCATTTGCTAAATTTGGTTCTGATCTTGATAAATCAACACAAAGAACTATTGCAAAAGGTGCACGTTTAGTTGAATTATTAAAGCAGGGACAATATGCTCCGGTTCCTGTGGAGAAACAAGTTGTTAGTATTTATTATGGAACTAAAGGTTATCTGGATGAAATTCCGGTTGCGGATGTAAAAAGATTTGAAAAAGAAATTTTAGAATTTGTACAGGTAAAGTACAATTCTATTTTTGAATCTGTTAAAAAGGATAAAGATATATCCAAAGAAACTGAAGAATTGATAAAGAAAGCCGGACAGGAATTTCTAACAGTTTTTAAGAAAAGTATTTAGGCATTGATTAGTTATTAATGGCAACTTTAAGAGACATAAAGCGACGAATTACCGGAGTAAAAAGCACTCAGCAGATTACTAAAGCGATGAAGATGGTTGCTGCTTCGAAATTAAGGAGAGCAACAGAGAACGTTTTGAATGCTCGTCCTTACGCTAAAAGGATTTCAACCCTTTTATCACATCTTGTTACCGAAGAAGATCAATCATCCAACCCTCTGTTGTTTGAAAGAAAAATTAACAATGTTGCCGTTGTTATTGTCTCTGCTGATAGAGGTCTTTGCGGTGGATTTAACAATAATATTATTAAAGAAGCAAACAGATACATCAGTGAAGATCTGAAAAATAATGGAATTGATCATCTGCTTTTCTGTGTTGGTAAAAAAAGCACCGACTATTTTACTAAAAGAAATTTTAATATTGGAAAAACTTATCCCGGAATATTTTCAACTCTTAATTATACAACTGCACAACAAATTGTAGATGATTTACTGTCCAAATTTTATGATGGAACTGTTGATAAAGTAATCGTAATATTCAATGAGTTTAAATCAATTATTCAACAAAAAATTGTAGTCGAACAATTTTTACCAATTCCGATTGAAAGCTCAAAAAATAAAAGTGGAATAGTTGATCATAATTACATTTTTGAACCCGATCAAAAATCAATTTTTGATTATCTTATTCCTAAACATCTAAAGGGACAGATGTGGAGGATGTTGTTGGAATCTAATGCGGCAGAGTTTGCCGCCAGAATGACAGCTATGGATAATGCAACTACCAATGCTAAGGAATTAATCAGAACTTTAAATCTTACCTACAACAAAGAAAGACAAGCCGCCATTACCAAAGAGATACTTGAAATTGTATCCGGTGCAAATGCTCTGCGTGAAGGTTAAAATAGGTTTAAGAAATTTAATACTATAAGTTATGTTTGAAGAATTATCTCTAAAGTTAGAAACCGCACTTAAAAAAGTTGTTGGACAAGGACGTTTAAGTGAAAATAATATCTCGGATACACTTCGCGAGATAAGAAGGATTCTTCTGGATGCTGATGTTAATTATAAAGTTGCTAAAGATTTTATTGAAAATGTAAAAGTTAAAGCACTCGGTAAAGAAGTTATTGCTTCAATTTCACCGGGACAGCTTATTACAAAAATTATTTACGATGAGTTGACTGTTTTACTTGGTGGGGGACATCAGGAGTTACAATTAAATCCATCCGGTGTAACCAGTATAATGGTTGTTGGTTTGCAGGGATCAGGTAAAACTACTTTTTGCGGTAAACTTGCAAAAAAATTAAAAGATCAAAAGAGAAGAGTTCTTTTAGTTGCTGCAGATATTTACAGACCAGCAGCTATTGAACAACTGAAGTTGCTGGGGAAACAAATTGAAGTTGAAGTTTTTTCTTTAGAAGAAAAAGATGCCAGAAAAGTTGCAGCAGAAGCATTACAATTTGCAAAAGAAAAAAATTATAATACTTTAATTCTTGATACAGCCGGCAGATTGCACGTTGATGAAGATATGATGAAGGAAGTTTCTGACTTAAAGGGAATTGTTAATCCCACAGAAACTCTTTTTGTTGTTGATTCGATGACCGGACAGGATGCGGTAAATTCTGCCAAAGCATTCAACGATATGGTAAATTTTGATGGTATCGTTCTTACTAAATTGGATGGTGATTCCAGAGGTGGTGCTGCTCTGTCAATCCGTTCTGTTGTTGGTAAACCTATAAAATTTATTAGCAATGGCGAGAAATTAGAAAATCTCGAAATATTTTATCCTGATCGTTTGGCCTCAAGAATTTTGGGAAAGGGCGATGTTATCACCTTGGTAGAAAAGGCGCAAGCTTCGTTTGATGAGTTTGAATCCGAGAAGCTGGAAGAAAAACTAAGGAAAAATAAATTTGATTTTGATGATTTTCTTAAGCAAATTAAACTCATCAAGAAAATGGGTTCTTT
>DAIRCT010000016.1:43031-50223 GCA_036796535.1 Ignavibacteriaceae bacterium | reverse complement strand
CGTAGGGGAAGGGCTTGCCCTTCCCGCAAAAGATTAAGAAAAGAATAACGATAAAAAAAATCCGTGAAAAAATAATTAAAAACGGTCGAGGCAAGCCTCGACCCTACAACTAAGAAATAATATGATTAAAAAAGGTAAACCAAAAAAAGTTTTAATTCTTGGAAGCGGTGCTTTGCAAATCGGGCAAGCGGGAGAGTTTGATTACTCCGGCTCGCAGGCAATTAAAGCACTTAAAGAAGATGGAATTACAACTGTACTTGTTAATCCAAACATTGCCACGATACAAACATCAGAAAACTTTGCAGATAAAGTTTATTTTGTTCCGATTAAGACAGAGTTTGTTGAAAAGATAATTTTAAAAGAGCAGCCGGATTCAATCTTACTTCAATTCGGAGGGCAAACAGCATTAAACGTTGGAGTTGATTTATATGACAAAGGGATTTTAGAAAAACATAATATTAAAGTTCTTGGAACTCCAGTTGATACAATTAAAGATACCGAGGATAGATTATTGTTTGGTGATCGTGTTGCGGAAATTGGATTAAAAGTTGCGAAAAGCAAAACTGCAACAAATGTTGAGGAAGCAATAAAAGCTGCAGAAGAAATTAACTTTCCTGTAATGGTTCGTATTGCTTATGCGCTTGGTGGATTGGGTTCCGGAATTGTAAACAATAAAGAAGAGTTAATTGAAAAAGCAAAGCGAGCATTTTCTTTTACAAATCAAATTTTAATAGAAGAATCGTTGTATGGCTGGAAAGAAGTTGAGTACGAAATAGTTCGTGATAATTATGATAACTGTATTACAATTTGTTCTATGGAAAATGTTGATCCAATGGGAATTCATACCGGAGACAGTGTTGTAATCGCTCCTGTCCAAACTTTATCTGCAAAAGAAAATTTTAAACTTCGATCAATAGGAATAAAACTTATTCGTCATCTCGGAATCATTGGAGAATGTAATATCCAATATGCTCTTGATCCAAACTCTGAAGATTATAGAATCATTGAAGTGAACGCACGACTGAGTAGAAGTTCTGCACTTGCATCCAAAGCAACGGGATATCCGCTTGCATTCATCGCAACAAAACTTGCACTTGGTTACGCGCTTAACGAAGTGGTAAACGCAATCACACAAGAAACATCTGCCAACTTTGAACCCGCACTTGATTATGTTGCATTAAAATTCCCACGCTGGGATTTACAAAAGTTTCAGCAAGTAAGCACACAGCTTGGTTCTGAAATGAAATCCGTTGGTGAAGTTATGTCTCTTGGAAGAAGTTTTGAAGAAGTGCTTCAAAAAGCAATCCGTATGCTTGATGTTGGGATGAAAGGGTTTGTTGGTAATGATTTACAATTTAAAAATCTCGATAAAGAATTATCCGAACCAACAGACAAAAGAATTTTTGCAATTGCAGAAGCATTAAGGGAAGGTTACTCTGTTGATAAAATTCATCAGCTTACAAAAATTACAAAGTGGTTTTTGTACAAGATGAAGAACATAGTTGAGAGTGAACAAAAATTAAGAAACCTTCGAGGTTCTAAAAACCTCGAAGGTTGCCTTACCGAAGAGATAATGAGAGAAGCAAAGCAAAATGGTTTTTCTGATTTACAAATTACACAGCTTGTAAACAGTGATGAAATGGCTGTAAGAAATCACCGCAAGTCGCTCGGTGTGTTGCCCGTTGTAAAACAGATTGATACAATGGCTGCTGAATTTCCCGCACAAACAAATTATCTTTACTTAACTTATCACGGAGTTGAAGATGATATTCAACTCGGTGAAAAAGATCAGATAGTAGTTTTGGGGAGTGGTCCTTATCGCATTGGTTCATCAGTTGAGTTTGACTGGTGCTGTGTTAATGCTGCAACGCAAGTAAACAAGAGCGGCTATAAATCAATTATGATAAATTGTAATCCTGAAACTGTGAGCACCGATTATGATATTTGTGACAAACTTTACTTTGAACAACTAACACTCGAACGCGTGCTTGATATTTGTGATAAAGAAAATCCTGCAGGCGTAATCGTTTCGATGGGCGGACAGGTACCGAATAATCTCGCGATGAAACTTCATAAAGCAGGTATTAAAATTATCGGAACATCTCCTGAACAAATTGATAACGCAGAAAGTCGTCATAAATTTTCTAAAATTCTGGATTCGATTGGAGTTGATCAACCGGAATGGCGGGAGGTTACAACACTTGATGATGCAAAACAGTTTTCTCAGAAAGTAAGCTATCCTGTTTTGATAAGACCGAGCTATGTGCTTAGCGGTGCGGCAATGAGCATCGTGCTAACTGAAGATGAGCTTGAGTTGTATCTTAAAAAAGCAACCGAACTAAACAAAGAACATCCTGTAGTTATTAGCAAGTTTATAACTGCTGCGCGCGAAATTGAAGTTGATGCCGTTGCAACCGAAGGTGAACTTTTCTGTTATGCAATTGCTGAGCACGTTGAAAATGCCGGCGTGCATTCCGGCGATGCAACAATTGTTCTGCCGCCGCAGCGCACTTATCTTGAAACTATGCGAAGAGTAAAAATGATTACTCGTGAAATTGCAAAGGAATTAGAAATAACCGGACCATTTAACATTCAGTTTATCGCAAAAGATAACGAAGTAAAAGTAATTGAATGCAATCTTCGTGCATCAAGAAGTTTTCCATTCGTATCTAAAACTCTTAAGATAAATTTTGTAGAGATAGCTACAAGATTAATGCTTGGTGAAAAAGTTCCGCGTATTGATAAGTCATCTTTTGATCTTGATTATGTTGGAGTAAAAGCATCGCAGTTTTCTTTTACAAGATTAAAAGGTTCCGATCCAGTAACCGGAGTTGAAATGTCATCAACAGGTGAGGTAGCTTGTTTGGGAGATGATTTTAATGAAGCATTTTTAAAAAGTCTTTTGGCAATCGGACAAAGGGTTCCAACAAAAGGAGTTTTGCTTTCTACCGGAACGCCAAAAAATAAAGCAGAGCTGATTGATGAATTAATTATTCTTCAGAAAATGGGATTAAAATTTTACGGTACAAAAGGCACATCCGATTTTTATAAAGAAAACGGCGGAATTGATGTTAAGGTTTTATATCGTCCATTTGATAACCAGGAGCCAAGCATTTTAAGTTATATGAGCAATGGTGAAATTGATCTTGTGATTAACATCCCAAAGACTTCTGAAAAAGTTGAGCTTGACAGCGATTACATAATCAGAAGGAAAGCTGTTGATTTGAATATCCCACTTTTTACAAATGTACAGATTGCAAAAAGATTTGTTAAAGCATTAAAAGTTTATTCGCCTGAAACTCTTCCTGTTAAAAGCTGGGATGAGTATGAATAATAGAGTTCAAGTTTAGGTTCAAGTTCAAGCTATTTTTGTTTATCAAAATTTCCTCCATTATAGATTACAAATCATAAATCCTCCGCCGTTCAAACAATTAAATTGCGCGCTTAAATAATTAAAATTGTACTAATAGCTATATCTGCATAACTTTGAAGTGGTTTTAATTTTACTTTTAAATAAATTCTAAAAGGTTTTTTTATGCATAATAAAATCATTTTTCTGCTGGCCTTTCTACTCTCAATAACCTCCCTAGCACAAAAATCTAATCTTGACGAGATAAAAAATATTGATATCAAGTATGAAAAATTTGTGCTCGATAACGGACTTACTCTTCTTGTTCACGAAGATCATAAAGCGCCAATTGTTGCAGTAAATATCTGGTATCACGTTGGTTCAAAAAATGAAAAAGAAGGTAAGACTGGTTTCGCTCACTTGTTTGAACATCTTATGTTTAATGGAAGTGAGAATAATAAAGGAGATTATTTTCAGGTGATGGAAAAAATTGGTTCCACCGATATGAATGGAACTACCAATAATGACAGAACCAACTATTTTGAAAATGTTCCAACATCCGCACTTGATATAGCGTTGTGGATGGAATCGGATAGAATGGGACATTTACTTGGCGCTATCACTCAGGAAATTCTTGATGAACAACGTGGAGTAGTTCAGAATGAAAAAAGGCAGGGTGAAGATCAACCCTATGGAAAGGTTTGGGAACTGATTACTAAAAGTACTTATCCAAAAGGTCATCCATATTCCTGGACGGTAATTGGTTCGATGGAAGATTTAAATGCTGCATCACTTGATGATGTTAAAGAATGGTTTAAAACTTATTACGGTCCATCAAATGCAGTTATAGCACTTGCTGGTGATATTGATCCGCAAACCGCATTAGAAAAAGTAAAAAAATATTTTGGCGATATTCCTCCCGGTCCACCAATCGCAAAATATCAATCATGGGTTCCTAAAATGACAGGAACACACAGACAGATTATGCAGGACAGAGTTCCACAGGCAAGAATTTTTAAAGTATGGAATGTTCCGCAATGGGGAACAAAAGAAGCTACACTTTTAAATTTATTTAGCGATTTGCTTACTTCTGGTAAAACATCAAGACTGTACAAAAAATTGGTTTATGATGAGCAGGTTGCAACAAATGTTTCATCTTATATTGATGATGCTGAAATATCCGGGCAATTTTATATTGATGTAACGATCAAGCCCGGTCAGGATCTTTCAAAAGTTGAAAAGATGATTGATGAAGAACTTACTACGCTTCTAAAAAACGGACCAACCGAAAAAGAATTGCAAAGAGTTAAAACACAATACTTCGCGGGCTTTATCAGAGGGATTGAAAGAATCGGTGGATTTGGTGGTAAGTCCGATATTCTTGCAAGTAATATGACTTACGGCGGTACACCCGATTATTACAAGACAACATTGAATAATGTTAAATCATCAACCGCAAAAGAAATTACTGAAACTGCTAACAAGTGGTTATCCGATGGCGTTTATATTCTTGAAGTTCACCCTTTCCCTGAACTAAAAGCATCAACAGAAAGTGCTGATAGAACAAAACTTCCTTCGCTTGGCGAAAATCCTGAAGTTAAATTTCCTTCCGTTGAACGTTCAACACTTTCAAATGGATTAAAAATAGTTTTAGCGGAAAGACATTCTATTCCTGTTGCAAGTTTCAGATTGATGATTGATGCAGGTTTTGCCGCAGATCAAAAAATTAATGCCGGCACCGCAAAACTTACTATGGATATGATGGATGAGGGAACAAAAAAATTAAACTCATTGGAAATAAGCGAACAATTAAGTCTGTTAGGAGCTAATCTATCAACAGGTTCAAATCTTGATTATTGTGTTGTTTCATTAAATGCACTCAAAACAAATCTTGATCCATCATTGGATCTTTTTACTGATGTAATTCTTAATCCTTCATTTCCAGACAATGATTTTAACAGGTTGAAAAAAAATCTGCTTGTATCGATACAAAGAGAAAAAGCTACTCCTGTTCAAATGGGATTAAGAGTTTTCCCTCAATTACTTTTCGGAAAAAATCATGCATATGGAAATCCACTGACAGGTTCCGGAACAGAAGCATCAGTTAATAAAATCACACGCGATGATCTGGTTAAATTCAGAAATGATTGGTTCAAACCAAATAATGCAACGCTTGTTATCGTTGGTGATGTAACAATGGCTGAAATAAAACCAAAGCTTGAAAAGTTATTTAAAGAGTGGAAGAGCGGCGATGTTCCTGTAAAAAATGTAACTGATGTTGAGCTAAACAAAAACTCGGTTGTTTATATTATGGATAAACCGGGTTCACAACAATCAATAATTTTTGCTGGGCATGTAACTCCCAAAAGAAATCCTGAAGACGAGGTGGCAATTAAAACATTTAATGATATTTTGGGTGGTGTTTTTACATCCCGAATAAATATGAATCTTAGAGAAGACAAACACTGGTCTTATGGCTCGTTTTCAATTTTATGGGATACAAAAGCACAACGACCATTCTTTATTTATGCACCTGTCCAAACTGACAAGACAAAAGAATCAATGATTGAAATACAAAAAGAGCTTGCCGGTGTAGTTAATGAAAAACCTATAACTAAAGAAGAATTTGAAAAGGATAAAGAAAACCAGACACTTAGTTTACCGGGCTCGTGGGAAACGATGGATGCAGTAAGCGGTTCTATTACTGATATTGTTACATATAATTTACCCGATGATTATTACTCAAAATATGCTTCTTTAGTTGAAGCTCAAACGATTGATGAAGTTCAAAAAGCTGCCGGTAAAATTGTTAAGCCCAATCCGCTAGTTTGGGTTGTTGTTGGTGATAAATCAAAAATTGAAGACGGCATTAAAAGTTTAGGTTATGGTGAAGTAAAATATCTTGATGGCGATGGAAATGTAATTCAATAAATTAATTAATTGAAAAAGCCGAAATCAATAAAATGGTTTCGGCTTTTTTTCTTTAAATCGAACCACATAATTATTTTTTATAATAACTCATTGCTTCCGGTAATTCTTTTTTTATGTCTGCAATTCTTGTTTCATCAGAAGGGTGAGTACTTAAAAATTCTGGCGGTTTTCCACCGCCGCCCTGAGAAGCCATTCTTGTCCAAAAATCAACTGCATAATTAGGATTGTATCCAGCCATTGCCATAAATATTAATCCCAACCTGTCTGCTTCACTTTCCTGCGTTCTGCTAAAAGGCAGCATTACACCAACAGTTGTTCCAACTCCATAAGCAGTCATAAAAAGATTTTGTGTTTCTTGCGGTTTATCTTTTATCGCAATCGATAAGGCAACGCCGCCAAGCTGCTGCAATAGTCCCTGACTCATTCTTTCTGCACCATGCTGAGCAATAGCGTGAGCTATTTCATGTCCCATTACAACTGCTAATCCCGTTTCATCTTTTGTGATGGGAAGAATTCCTGTGTAAACAACAACCTTACCACCGGGCATACACCAGGCGTTAACATCAGGACTTTCAACAAGATTAAATTCCCACTTGTAACCATCAAGTTCTTTTGAAAGATTGTTTTGGGCAAAATATTTTTCAACCGCTTTCTGGATATTGACTCCTACTCTTTTTACCATAGAAGTCTGTTCTTGATTTGCACTCAATTTATTTTGTTTAAGAAAATCGCCGTATTGTTGAAAGCTTAAAGCATTCATTTCACTGGCAGAAATTAAACTAAGTTGAGATCTTCCGGTAATTGGAACAGTGCTGCAATAATAAACAGTAAGTGCTAGTAAAATTATGGGAACAAATATTTTTAATGCCTTCATTTTAAACCTCAAATTTGATAATCTTTTATTGATCAATA
>DAIRCT010000016.1:4827-42931 GCA_036796535.1 Ignavibacteriaceae bacterium | reverse complement strand
CATCAGTAAATTCATGATCTCTCAACTCACCATTAAAGTAAGCTTGATATGCAGCCATATCAAAATACCCATGCCCGCAAAGATTAAACAAAATCGTTTTTGATTTTCCTTCAACTTTTGCTTTTAATGCCTCACGGATAACCTGAGCAATTCCATGATTTGCTTCTGGCGCAGGAATTATTCCCTCAGTTTTGGCAAACTTGATTCCTGCCTCAAAACATTCAAGTTGCTGAACTGCTGATGCTTCAATCAACTTATCTTTTAACAACTGACTTACAATCGCACCGGCACCGTGATAACGCAATCCACCCGCATGAATTGGGGCGGGAACGAATGTGTGACCGAGTGTGTACATTGGAATAAGTGGAGTAAATCCAGCAGTATCACCAAAATCATATCTAAATTCTCCTTTAGTTAATTTTGGACATGATGCAGGTTCAACAGCAATGCAACGGACATTTTTTCCTTCCTGAAAATTGTAACGAAGAAATGGGAATGCAATTCCCGCAAAGTTTGATCCACCGCCGAATGGCGCAATTACAATATCAGGAAAATCTCCTGTCATTTCCAATTGCTTTATTGCTTCTTGTCCAATCACAGTTTGATGAAGCAGAACATGGTTAAGAACACTGCCGAGAGCATAATTGATTCCTTCAGTAGTTGCTGCTCTTTCAACAGCTTCTGAAATTGCAATACCCAAACTACCGGGTGAGTTAGGATCTTGTTCCAAAATCGCTCTGCCTGAATTAGTATTTCTACTCGGGGAAGCAATTACAGTTGCACCCCAGGTATTCATCATAACTTTTCTGTAGGGCTTTTGATCGTAACTAATTTTAACCATATAAACCTCACAACTCAATCCAAACTTCTGACAAGCAAAACTTAATGCGCTGCCCCATTGCCCTGCACCTGTTTCAGTTACTAATCCTTTAACTCCTTCCATTTTATTGTAATACGCTTGTGCAATTGCCGTGTTTGGTTTGTGTGATCCGGCAGGACTAACTCCTTCATACTTGTAATAAATTTTTGCAGGTGTGTCAAGGAGTTTTTCAAATTCTGTTGCACGGTAAAGCGGCGTTGGGCGATACATTTTATAAATTTTTCTCACTTCATCAGGAATTTCAATATATCGTTCTTTAGAAACTTCTTGTTTGATAAGTTCCATAGGAAAAATTGCAGCAAGATCTTCGGGTCCGATTGGTTTTTTTGTTCCTGGATGAAGTGGTGGAAGCATTGGATTAGGCATATCTGCCTGAATGTTATAAAAGTTTTGTGGTAATTCTGATTCATCTAACAGAATTTTTTTTGATGCACTCATAGTGAGAACTCCTTAAATAAATAAATTAATGAATAAATAATTAGTGATTAACTAAGATTTAAAAAGATTGTACGGTTTTTTAGAATATGTAAAAGATTAGCGGCGCCAACGCCAGGTTTGGGTAGCTGAAGTAGATGAGAAGTAATATGTAAGTTTTTTGTTCAAGATTTTTTATTTGAATTTCCATTGCAAAATAAATTATGACATTTATAAAGTCAAGAGATAATCAAAATGATTTTTGCTCTCGTAGAACAGTTCCCCGCGGCGAATCAGTCTATTAAGTCCTACGATTTTAATTTTAAACCAAACAGAATGATTCGCCACGGCGAACTGTTTTACGGAATCTATACTCTATTAATCTTCGTATATTTGTACATAATCATTAAGAAATTTTAATCAGAGGAATAAATGCAAATTGGAATTGTTGGATTGCCGTTTACAGGAAAGTCAACTCTCTTTCAAACAATCACTAAAACATTACTTGATCCAAATGAGCTTTCAAAATCGGAAGCACATCAGGCAGTAATTAAAGTCCCGGATAAAAGATTAGATAAGCTGACTGAGATTTTTAATCCAAAGAAAAAAGTTAATGCAACAATAGAAGTTGTTGATGTGGTTGGTTTACAGAAAGGTGATTCCGGCTCAACACAGTTTACCGGTAATTTTTTAAGTAAAGTAAAAACCAACGATGCGCTCGTTCAGGTTGTAAGATTATTTGAAAACGAAACCGTTCCGCATCCGGATGGTTCTATAAATATGATGCGCGATATAAATTCATTTGAAACTGAATTTATTTTATCCGATTTGGCAATTATTGAAAAAAGATTGGAAAGCATAAAGAAGCAAATATTAAAAACCCAGGATGAAAATCTAAAAAGAGAATTACCTGTACTTGAAAAGTGCAATGAGATTTTGCAAACAGAAAAACCTTTAAGAGATGCAAATCTCACAAAAGATGAACTGCATATTTTAAAAACTTATCAGCTCCTTTCTATCAAGCCAATGCTTATTGCGTTAAACTTTGGGGAATCACAAATAAACGACACAGATAAGTATTTGCAAGAACTTGTAAAACATAAACTTGGGCATAACACAAAAGCATTATCATTTTTTGGGCAGATTGAAAAAGAAATGGCTGATCTTTCTGAAGAAGATGCAAAAGTTTTTATGCAGGATTATGGAATCACCGAATCAGCTTTAGATAAGTTAATCCGTGAAGCGTATGATCTACTCGGACTTCAATCCTTTTTAACTGCCGGCGAAGATGAATGCCGTGCCTGGACAATAAAAAAAGGGATGACAGCACAAGAAGCTGCTGGAGAAATTCATTCTGATTTCTTTAAAAAGTTTATCCGTGCAGAAGTAGTTTCTTATGAGGATTTTATTGAATGCGGCGGCTCGTTCGTAAAAGCAAAAGAACTTGGGAAATGGCGTCTTGAAGGAAAAGAATATATTGTTAAAGATGGAGATATTATTTCTGTAAGACATAGCTAAGAGCGATGCATGAGTGAATGATTGCATGATTTAAAATTGCTACGACCTTCAGGTCGTGGAGAAAATAAAAAAATATAAAGTGGCTTCAGCCAAAATGAATTTTGTGTTTGACTTAAGCCAAATATGGGTGTGCAAAATATTCCACGACTTAAAAGTCGTGGCAATAAAGTCCAAAACCCTACTTCAACAAATACTTTTCTAAGAATAACAAACCCAATTAAAGTAAAGGCGAGCCGGTGGCTCGTCTCCAGTAAGTACTCATTTCAAAAAAACTATTCTCTACAAATAACATAAACAAAAGACGACTCACCGAGTCGTCTTTACATTATTCATTAATTATACACTTTGAATGTTATAACCAGCCCTGAAGAATGAACTGAACATTGACCAAAGTGCTGCGAAGAAAATAATTGCAAGCACTATCATTATTAATGCAAATATCAAAGATGCTTGTGCCCACGATTTTTTACTCGGATGTGTGCCATCTCCAAAAGCCCAAACAAATAGCATTACAAATCCAACAAGTGGAATTGCCTGGATAAGAAAAGTGATTAGCCAATCTCCAATAGTCATTGGTTTGTAATTACTTGTAAAACCGGTATTCAAAGGATCCATCATACCTCCTGATATTTGGTAATTAGCACAAGTTAATTAGAATCTTTACAAATTTAGATTATTACTTTTTTAATCACAATTGGGTTATGGATATAAGGTATAAAGGTATAGGGGGAAAAATGGTATAAGGAAATAGGAATACGGAATAATGGAATATTAAAAAAATTCAGTAAAGAATACTTATACCTTATTCCCATATACCTTATACCAAATACTTAGACCCCTATTTCCTTAAATCCATATTTCCCTATTGCTATCTTTGAGATTATTTAACAAACTGTAACTGTTTACATTTCAAAAACATTATTCTTAAAATTGGGAAAAGCACCTCTCTTTAATTCTTCACAATTGAAAAATTCCTTTGAATAAAGCATATTTTCATCGTTTTTTAAGGTATTTGCTTGGTATTATTATTGGGCAAACTTTAGCACTCAATAACCGAAAAATTTCAAACTAATAACTAATGGTAAAATAATGGAAAGAAAAAAAGTAACAATCGATGGCAATGAAGCGGCTGCGTATGTTGCATACAACACAAACGAGGTAATTGCTATTTATCCTATCACTCCTTCATCAAATATGGGTGAGTGGTGTGATGCATGGGCTGCAGTTAACAGAAAAAATATTTGGGGAATTGTTCCCTCTGTAAGTGAATTACAAAGTGAAGGCGGTGCTTCCGGTAGTGTGCATGGCGCATTACAAACAGGAGCTTTAACTACAACGTTTACAGCTTCACAAGGTTTGCTTTTAATGATACCCAATATGTTTAAAATCGCAGGTGAATTAACATCTACAGTATTTCATGTTTCAGCAAGATCAATTGCTGCACAGGCGTTATCAATTTTTGGAGATCATTCGGATGTTATGGCTACACGATCAACGGGATTTGCATTACTTTCATCAGCATCTGTACAGGAAGTAATGGATTTTGCTTTGATTGCACAAGCCGCAACATTAGAAGCACGCATTCCTTTCATCCATTTTTTTGATGGATTCAGAACTTCCCACGAAGTAATGAAAATCGAAGAGCTTACTCTTGAAGATATGAGAGCAATGGTTGATGATGAATTGGTTATTGCACATCGTAAAAGAGGTTTATCACCCGATCATCCATTTATGAGAGGGACTGCTCAAAATCCAGATGTTTATTTTCAGGGAAGAGAAACCGTAAATCCTTTCTACAATGTTTGCCCCGCAATTGTACAAAAACACATGGATAAGTTTGCTAAGCTTACCGGAAGACAATATAATTTATTTGATTACTATGGTGCCCCTGATGCAGAAAGAATAGTAATACTTATGGGTTCCGGATGCGACGCTGCTGAAGAAACAGTTGAGTATTTATTAAGCAAAGGCGAAAAAGTTGGTGTGCTAAAGGTTAGATTATACAGACCATTTTCAATTGACCATTTTGTTAAAGCACTTCCTAAAACAACAAAATCAATAGCTGTGTTGGATAGAACCAAAGAACCAGGCGCAGGCGGTGAACCGCTTTATCTTGATGTTATGGGAGCGATATCAGAAAAATATATGGCTGGCGAACTTCAATTTGCTTTCCCAAAAATCATCGGTGGAAGATACGGCTTATCATCTAAAGAATTTACTCCTTCTATGATAAAGGCAGTATTTGATAATTTGTCTAAAGATAAACCTAAAAATCATTTTACTATTGGAATTATTGAGGATGTTACAAACAGCAGCTTAGATTTTGATCCTAATTTTTCTGTTGAAGCTAAGGAAACATTTAAAGGAAAATTTTATGGGTTGGGTGCTGATGGAACTGTTGGTGCGAACAAAAACTCAATAAAAATTATTGGCGAAGGAACAGATTATTATGCTCAGGGATACTTTGTTTACGATTCTAAAAAATCCGGGTCAACAACAATCTCTCACTTACGATTTGGACCAAAAGAGATTAAGTCATCCTATCTTATCAACAGATCAAACTTTGTTGCATGTCATCAACAGGTATTTCTTGAAAAAATGGATATGCTCAAAGATGCAGTTGAAGGCGCTACATTTCTGTTAAACACAGTTGTGCCAAAAGAAGAAGTTTGGGATTCATTACCAGAGCAAGTACAAAAAGATCTTATTGAAAAGAAAATGAAGCTTTATATTATTGATGCTTACAAGGTAGCAAATGAAACCGGAATGGGTGTAAGAATCAATACAATTATGCAAACCTGCTTCTTTGCAATCTCTAATATCTTTCCTAAAGATCAAGCAATTGAATTAATTAAAAAATCAATTAAGAAAACTTACGGCGCTAAAGGCGATAAAATTGTTCAAATGAATTTTGATGCCGTTGATAAAACGCTGGCTAATTTATTTGAAGTTACAATTCCCAACAAAGTTACAAGTAAACTTCAACTGCAGCCACCTGTATCCGGCAACGCACCTGAATTTGTAAAAGAGGTAACCGCCAAAATGATTGCCGGTGAAGGTGATTTACTTCCTGTAAGTAAAATGCCAGTTGATGGTACTTATCCACTATCAACAACAAGATGGGAAAAGAGAAATATCGCGTTAGAAGTTCCTGTCTGGGATATGGAAACTTGTATTCAATGCAACAAGTGCGTTATGGTTTGCCCGCATGCTACTATCCGTGCAAAAGTATTTGAAGAAAAAGATTTGGTTGGTGCACCCCCAACATTTAAGTATACAAAATTTAAATCTAAAGATTACGGCGAAGGATTATATTACTCATTGCAAGTAGCTGTTGAAGATTGCACAGGATGTTCGCTTTGCGTAGATGTTTGCCCTGCTAAGAATAAAAAAGAGACAAAACTAAAAGCAATTAATATGGCCGAGCAGCTTCCAATTCGCGAACAGGAAAGAGCTAACTGGGATTTCTTCTTCAACATTCCTGATCTTGATAGAAAAGTTGTTGCAGTATCAAAAGTTAAAGACGCACAATTTTTACAACCCTTGTTTGAGTTCTCAGGGGCTTGCGCCGGATGCGGCGAAACTCCTTATGTAAAATTAGTAAGCCAGTTATTTGGCGATAGAACAGTTATTGCAAATGCTACCGGTTGTTCGTCAATTTATGGCGGTAATTTACCAACAACTCCCTGGGCTTCTAATAAAGACGGACGCGGACCTGCCTGGTCAAATTCATTGTTTGAAGATAATGCGGAGTTTGGCTATGGGTTTAGATTAGCAATTGATAAACACAACTTACAGGCAAAAGAATTATTAAAATCTTTTGCAACTGAAGTTGGGAATGATCTTGTTGATGCTTTATTAAAAGCTGATCAAAAAGATGAGGCAGAAATTTATGAGCAAAGAGAAAGAGTTGAAGCATTAAAAAATAAATTAAATGATTTACTTAAAACCGGCGCCAATGGAAAAGCCGGAGATATAAAACATCTGTTAAGTCTGGCAGATTATCTTGTTAAAAAATCTGTTTGGATAATGGGTGGTGATGGCTGGGCTTACGATATTGGTTACGGTGGATTAGATCACGTGCTTGCTTCAGGAAAAAATGTGAATATTTTGGTTCTTGATACTGAAGTATATTCTAACACGGGTGGACAGTGCTCAAAATCTACTCCGCGTGCAGCAGTTGCAAAATTTGCCGCCGCAGGTAAACCAGGAGCAAAGAAAGATCTTGGTTTGATGGCGATGACTTACGGCAATGTTTATGTTGCAAAAGTTGCAATGGGCTCAAATGATCAGCATACATTAAGAGCATTTCTTGAAGCCGAAGCTTATGACGGCCCATCTTTGATTATTGCATACAGTCATTGTATTGCACACGGAATAAATATGGGAACTGCAATGCAAAATCAAAAAGCTGCTGTGGATTCCGGTTACTGGCCATTATATCGTTACAATCCTGATCTTGAAAAAGAAGGTAAGAATCCATTTAAACTTGATTCGAAAGGATTAAAGATTAAGCTAAAAGATTATGCTTATATGGAAACAAGATATAAGATGCTAACTAAATCTCATCCTCAACTTGCTGAACAGTTAATTAAGGAAGCCCAGGATGATGTGATTAGAACCTGGAAAGAATATGAGCGTATGGCTGCTTATGATCCGGAGAAAACAGTCTAATAAAAGATAATTGTTATTCCGTCCTGATTTAACAGGACGGAATAGCACAAAATTAAATTTTGAAATAAGAATTAGTTAAGGAAAATAAAATGGATATTACAACAAATTATTTGGGTCTAAAACTCAAGTCACCGATTGTTTGTTCTGCTGGACCACTTTCAGAAAAAGTATCTAACATTCGTGAAATGGAAGATGCAGGCGCAAGTGCGGTTGTTCTTTACTCTATATTTGAAGAACAAATCGAACACGATCAATTGGAATTAGATTATCATACTTCGGTTCACTCAGAAAGTTTTGCTGAAGCCACATCATATTTGCCCACACCGTTTGAGTTTAAACTCGGTCCGGATGAATACTTAAACCACATTCGCAAAGCAAAAGAAGCGGTTAACATTCCGGTTATTGCAAGTTTAAATGGTAAATCAATCGGCGGCTGGACTGACTACGCAAAAAAGATGGAACAAGCCGGTGCTGACGCATTAGAATTGAATATCTATTTACTTCCAACAGATATTCATAAATCAGGAAGTGAAATAGAAAAAACTTATATAGAAATTGTTAAAGCAGTAAAATCAAATGTAAAGATTCCTATTGCTGTAAAGATGCACCCATTCTTTAGTTCGACAAGTTATATGGCTGCACAGTTAAGCAAAGCAGGAGCAGATGGTCTGGTAATGTTTAACAGATTTTATCAGCCCGATATTGATCTTGAAAAACTTGAAGTTGTACCTAATGTAATTTTAAGTACACCTATGGCAATGAGACTTCCGTTAAGATGGATTGCAATGCTTTATGGTAGAGTTAATGCTGATCTTGCCGCAACAAGTGGAATTTATACCGCGGAAGATGTTATTAAAATGGTTATGGCAGGAGCTAAAGTAACAATGATGCTTTCTGCATTGTTAAAATTTGGAATCGGACACATTGCTGATGTTACAACAAACTTAAAATCCTGGATGGAAGAAAAGGAATACGAATCAATTGAGCAGATGCGCGGCAGCATGAGTTATATGAATGTTGATGATCCAGCAAAGTTTGAACGTGCTAATTATATGAAGGTTCTTAACTCATATAAATAATTTTTGATATGTCACCCTAAGCGAAGTCGAAGGGTGACGTTAAATATTACATCCATTGCCGGATGAAACACAGAGGAGAATTTTGATCGTAATGAAGCAGAATGCGACTCAGCCGGCAGTGGATTTTTTGTTTTTAAAAACATCTGTTTTTGTCATTTCGAATCCGACTTCAGTCGGAGAGAAATCTATATTCATTCAAGGTTCAAAGATTTCTTCTCTGGCAATGCCATCGTCAAAATGACTGACATGATTGAGCTTTCAACTTTGCGATCTTTGCGTGAAATTTCTTGAAGCCAGTGTACGCAAAGCTCGCTAAGTCTGTTCGCAAAGTCCGCATTGGGAAGCTAATTTTGTGATTAACACCAAAATACAATTGAACTTATATCTCTATCTTTTGTTTGTAATAAAAAAAATTGAAGGACTATGGCTTTATTTTTCACAATATTCTTAACAGTTTATACATCATTAAACTATTACATTTTCATTCGCGGCTGGCAGTCATTAGCAGCTTATCCTGTATTAAAACCTTTTTATGCAATATTGTTTTTTATTATTGCTTATGGATATGTGTTAGCAAAAGTGTTTTACAAATTTTTAACGCCATTATTATATGACATATTACTTGGCGTTGGCGCCATTTGGTTTGCATTTTTTGTTTATCTCATACTTTCGCTTCTGGCAATAGATATAATCAGACTTTTTAATTCCTGGTTTAATTTTCTCCCCGAATTTTTATTCAAGAATTATGAAAGCACAAAATTTATTACCGCTATTGTCGTAATTATTTTTGTTGGATTAATTGTATTCCTTGGAAATTTAAACAAGCGCAATATTGAAATCAGAAATCTTGAAATAACAATTCCTAAAGGCGAAAGCAAACTTGATTCGCTGAACATTGTAATGGCTTCGGATATTCACCTTTCACCTATCGATGGTGAAAGATTACTTGTTAGGATTGTGGATAAGATGAATTCACTTAATCCGGATATAATTTTGCTTGCCGGTGATATTGTGGATGATAAAGCAAAAGTTCTGGATGAAAGAGGAATTGGGGAATCATTCAGAAAGTTAAAATCTAAGTATGGTGTTTACTCAATAAATGGTAATCACGAATTTATAAACGGAGTAGATTCCTGCGTAAGGTTTGCTGAAAAGTTTGGAATAAAATTTTTGCGTGATGGATATGAATTAATTGACAGCAGCTTTTATCTTATCGGAAGAGAAGACAGCTCAATGCCGCAGTTTACAGGCAAGCAAAGAAAATCTTTAGAAGAAATTGTAAAGAAAATCCCGGCTAACTATCCAAAGATTTTATTAGACCACACGCCATTTAAATTAGAGCAGGCGCAACAAAACAATATTGATTTGCAGCTTTCAGGTCACACACATCATGGACAAATATGGCCGGCTAATTTAATTACAAATATGATTTATGAAATTAGCTGGGGTTATAAAAAGAAAGGCAACACACATTACTACGTTTCATCAGGTGCAGGAACATGGGGTCCGCCAGTAAGAACGGGAAGCAGTTCTGAGATAGTAAATATCAAAGTGAAGTTCACTAAATAAATCATGCATCCATGCAAACATGCCTAAATATATTCATACTGTTTCATTTATGAGCAAGAATGCATGATGGTATGAATGCATGATCATTCAGTCACAAACTAAAACACGAACGTCATTCCAAATTTAAACTGATCGTATGCAATAGGTGCTTCACTATTGAATGGCCAGTTCATTTTATCCTGTCGTAATTCATAAATTCCATAAGCCAACGCATTCTTTAAAACAAAATTTACAATTGGTCCTGCTGCAGGCGTGGAATGAAATATTTCATTAATAAATCCATCTAATAATCCCTGAGCTGCAGCTTCAATAACTGCACTGCCTGCCCATTTCCAGAATAAATGCCTTTGAAATACAATTGATCTTTCATAACCGGCATCAAGCATTAAATTATCAATTAGTTTGATCCTTACTCCCCCTTCGCTGCTTGTACCAAATCTGAAAGAGTCTTCATAGAGATTTAATTTATCATAATCATTGTTGGGCAAAAATTGATGTGTTGTATAATCAGTTATAGGAAATGGAAAAGTAAAATCAAACCGTGACCAGTTGAGAGTGTTGGAATTAAAAAAAATAATTGCTGTGCTTTCTGTAATCTTATATCCATATCCCTCTGATTTGCCAAAACCAAAACGCCACATGTCAGATTCAATTTCAGTTCCCTGTGGATTTTTTCCCGAGAGTTTATTTGATTCATTACTTAAATATAAATATCTATAATTTTGTTCGATTATATAATCTGTATTCCAGGCAGCTTTATCTTTAATGTAACCTAATTTAATTTCAATCAGGTTGGGATCCACAAATTGATTTTGGAAATCATTTCTATCAAGTTTAGCTAATCCGTAAAGTAAAGAGATTGCCGGCTTTTTATCTTTAAATCCAAAATCGATAGTCCAATCTTCCCAATCATTCCATTCATTCCACTTCCAATGCCATTTCCAGTCATTATCTGTTTTTGATGAATCTTTTTGTGCCTGCGTAAAGCCAATGCCAAAAAAGAACAATAGTATAAAAAGTAAATTTATTTTATTCATATAACCTCCTGTGTGAAAAATTCTTTTTAAGTTCAACTCAAAATTACCATAAAATAACCTGATTGATTTATAAATTATCAAAACGCATTCACTCCAATGATAAGTGGATTTATGGTTTGTCAAACGGTTTCTTATCTAAAATAAATTCATCAAAATATTATTATGGTTAATTAAAATATCCCATATATTTGCAATGAAATATTTATTAGGAAATTTTTCTTTTATGCCCGATAAAATTATTAAATCAGAGTTGTATAAAATTTCACGACTGAATAAAAATTATCCGAAGTATGATGAGATACTTAAGCTGCACAAAGAAGCTATTGATGAAGGAAATGATATTTACCTTGATCCCGAAACCGGATTTGCGGTATTAACCGCCGAGTTTTTATTAAAGCGTGGTTATTGCTGTGGAAGCGGCTGCAGGCATTGTCCTTATAATGAAAGATTTTAAAATTTTATTTACCGAGAACTTTATTAACTAAGTAATTATTATCAGCAAAGGAGGAGTTATTATGTTTAAGATATTTTCTTTTATAATCTTTCTTTCCTCGTTTTTATTTGCTCAAGAGATGAGAGTCTCTTTTAACACTGGGGATGATGATATTGATCAGTATTTACAGGATGTTAATTCATACGGTAAAGCTGAGTTTGAATTTTTTAAAAATGATCTTTCTATAAAATTCGGAATCAGTACACGCGATGTTGACCAATATGTTTACACTGAAAAAGTTCGTCCCGGCGATCTTTATTATGCTTGTGCACTATCAAGTGTTACAGGAAAAAAAGTAAAAGATGTGCTTGTTTTGTATAATAACAAAAAGGGCTGGGGTGCAGTTGCTATTGATCTTGGCATTAAACCCGGCTCCAGAGAATTCCATCGTTTAAAGGGTAAATCAATTAGTGGAATTGGGAAAGTAAAAAGCAAACATTGGGATAATGGAAAAGGTAAATCCAAAGGAAAAAAATAATTTTTTAATTAAAATTATTAAGTTTTAATATTTAACATTACTCCTTTCTAAAAACAAAAACCCCTCGTTTAGAGGGGCTTCGATTATAAAATAAACTTACTCAAGTCTCTATCTTTAACAATTTTTTCTAGTTTATTTTTTACAAACTTAGCATCAATCTTTACAGCGTTAGCCGGAATTTTATCAGGCACATCAAAAAGAATTTCATCAAGTAATGTCGTTAAAATTGTATGCAATCTTCTTGCGCCAATGTTTTCAACCTGTTCATTAACTTCTGTTGCAATGCGGGCAATTTCCTTTATTCCATCTTTACTAAATTCTAATTTTACACCTTCTGTTTCCAGCAAAGCGTTGTACTGTTTTAGTAAAGCGTTTTGCGGAGTCGTTAATATCTTTACAAAATCATCTTCATTTAAACTATTAAGCTCTACCCGAATCGGGAATCTTCCCTGCAATTCAGGAATTAAATCAGATGGTTTAGAAACGTGAAAAGCTCCTGATGCAATAAACAAAATATGATCGGTTCTAACAACGCCATATTTTGTATTTACACTTGAGCCCTCAACGATCGGAAGAAGATCGCGCTGTACACCCTCGCGACTAACATCAGGTCCTTGTCCTTTACTGCTTCCGGCAACCTTATCAATCTCATCAATAAAAATTATTCCGGAGTTTTCAACTCTCTCAATCGCTTCTTTCTGAACAACATCCATATCAATAAGTTTTTGTGCTTCTTCTTGCGCCATTATGCTTCGAGCTTCTTTTACAGTTGTTTTTCTTTTCTTGCGTTTCTTAGGCATAATATTGCCCATAATTTCCTGAATATTAATTCCCATATCATCCATACCAAATGGTCCAAGAACCTGCATCCCGATTGATGTCTGCGCCTGCGAATCAAACTCAATCATTTTATCATCCATTTCACCACTCTTAAGTTTTAACTTCATCCACTCGCGGGTTTTCTGGTTCTGATATGCCCCATTCTCTTCACCGTTAGCCGGCTGTTCTTCATTCTCTTGAACAACAGGAGCATTTTTTGTTTTTCTAACGGGCGGTATTAAAATATCAAGAACTCTTTCATCGGCAAGTTCTTCAGCTTTTGCTTGAACTTCTTTTCCTTTTTCTGCCTTAACTAAGTTTACTCCAACTTCAACCAGATCCCGCACCATTGATTCAACATCTCTTCCAACATATCCAACTTCAGTAAACTTTGATGCTTCAACTTTTACGAATGGTGCCTGAGAAAGTTTTGCAAGTCTGCGTGCAATTTCTGTTTTACCAACTCCTGTGGGACCGATAAGGATAATATTATTGGGCATAATTTCTTCGCGTAAAATATCTTTTACTTGCTGGCGTCTCCAGCGGTTGCGAAGTGCGATTGCAACTGCTCGCTTGGCTTCAGTTTGTCCGATTATGTATTTATCAAGTTCTTTAACTATTTCTGATGGAGTTAATACTTTTATATCATAAATTTTCTTTTCCATAACTATTCTATTACCTCAACATTAATTTTATCATTAGTGTAAATGCAGATATCTGCAGCAGTTTTAAGTGCCTCCTGTACAATTTCTTTTGCAGAAAGCTGGCTGTGTTTTTTTAACATTTGTGCGGCGGCAAGTGCATACATTCCACCTGAACCTATTGCAACAATTTGGTCATCTGGTTCAATCACATCACCCGTACCGGAAATTACGAGCGCTGTGTCTTTTGAAATAACAGCAAGCATTGCTTCCAACTTTCTCAGATATTTGTCTGTCCTCCAATCTTTTGCCAGTTCGACTGCGGCACGACTTACATTTCCCCGATACTGTTCAAGTTTATCTTCAAACCTTTCCATAAGTGTAAATGCATCTGATGTGGCGCCGGCAAAACCGCAAAGCACTTTTCCGTTTGCAATTTTTCTTATCTTCATTGCATTATGTTTCATAACTGTGTTCCCGAGTGAAACCTGTCCATCACCTCCAAGTGCGGCAACTCCATTATGTATAATTCCAAGTATTGTTGTTGATTTTATTTTTCGTTTCATAATTATTTCTTTCTTTGAATTTAATTAGTGTAAAATTAGTGTTAATTAGTGGCAAAAAGATCAGCCACGAATTGCACTAATTACCACGAAATTCTTTTAAACTTATTAAATAGATTCCAAACTTCATTGGAATGATGACTTAATCTTAAAAGGGAAGATTCTTGGTACTTTCTTTTGGTAATTTCTGTAAAGATCACCAAACATTCTAACCATTTTCTTTTCCTCATAATACGAGCCGATATAAAAATATGCTGTAAACGAAATGAACATTGTGAGATAAAACAAATTCATTTCAGCTCTGAAAAGTAAAAATATAATTGAGAAAAAATAAATCGGGTGTCTGCTGTATTTATATGGTCCCTCAATTCGCAAGGTGTAATTTTCATCCAGCTCATCATCTGCATATTGATTTTTAAAATATTTATCAAGCTGATATAATCCCGTAAATTCTCTAAAACTTATATATTTAAAACACCAGATCATTCCAGCCAGTGAAAGGAATTGTGGAATCAATACTAAATAATCATAAGGCGGCGGTAAAGTATAGATTTGCAACGATGGTTGGGGCGCCATATCCCAAATCAAATATAAACTTATTACAGAGAACAAGTTGTATCCAATTCGATAGAATGCGATTCGTTTGCCAAAGTTTTTACGAATAAATATTTTTATTTTTTCTGAAGCAAGAACTGAATGGACAGATCCAAAAAGAGCAAACAAAACAATTAAAATAATTACATCAATTAAGTATTTCATTTAAGCATTTGTTTACGCAAACGCGCAACAGGAAGTTTAAGTTGTTCGCGATATTTGGCAATCGTTCTGCGCGCAACATGAATTCCTTCGGCATTTAAAAGTTCTGCAAGTTTATCATCACTGAAAGGTGCTTTTTTATTTTCAGACTCAATTAGTTCTTTAAGCCGTTCGCGGATATGTTTGTTTGATACTTCTTCACCGGAATCTGTTGATAAACCTTCGCTGAAAAAATATTTCAGTTCATGAATGCCCATCGGGCTTTGAACATATTTACCATTTACCACGCGGCTTATGGTTGATATATCCATTTGAATTTCTTCGGCAATATCTTTGTAAATCATTGGCTTCAAAAATTTAGGACCTTTTTCAAAAAACTCATACTGTCTTTCAAGTATAGCGCGCATAATTTTCATTAAAGTTTCGCGCCGCTGTTGTATGCAGGCAATGAACCATTTTGCTGATTCAAATTTTTCCCGCAAGAATTTATACGTTTCTTTTTCGCGTTGATTTCTTTTATTCCTTTTATTGGAATCAAACATTTCAAGATATTGCTTACTAATTGTAACCGATGGCATGCTTTTATCATTAAGAGTAATTACCCAGTTATCATCAACTTTTTCAACTAGAAAATCAGGAGTGATCTGATTGCTTTCCATCAACGCAATATTTCCCTCTCCGGGTTTGGGATTCATTGTTTGAATCAGAGCTACAGTATCTCGTAAACTTTCATCTGTAAGGTTCATTCTGGTTTTAATTAAATCAAATCGGCGCTTGGTAAATTCATCATAATGATCTTCAAGCATTTTAATTGCAAGATATTTGTTATAAGGATCGGCTTTACTTTCCCTAAGCTGCACAATCAAACATTCCTGCAAGCTTCTGCAAGCTATTCCAATAGGATCAAATTTTTGAATTCTTTTTAACAAATCTTCGGCGGCCTGAGGATCAATTTTTATGTGCTCAAACATTTCAAGCTCATTTAAAATTTCCGGCAGTTCACGTTTCAGATATCCATCTTCATCAAGGTTACCGATTATTTCTTCACCAAGAATAAAAAGCTCTTCATCAAGGTTAAGTAAACGAAGCTGTTCGGTTAAATGTTCACTCAAGGATGTTCGTGAGGGAGCTAATGGATGATAAACTTCTTCATCATTACTTCTGTTAATCCTTTCATGATCAAGGTCATCATCATTCATATAATCAGCAAGATCAAACTCTTCATTATCCTTATCAGAAAAATCCTCTTCAATCTCTGATTCAGTTTCTGTTTCTTTTTCTTTATCATCCTGATCCAGCGTCATTTCCATTTCTTCTTCCAAAACAGGATTCATTTCTAATTCTGTTTTAATCCGCTGTTCAAGTGCGAGCGTATTTAGCTGAAGCAGTTTTTGATATTGTATCTGCTGCGGCGAAAGCCGTTGCTGCTGAGAAAGTCTTTGATTAAGTGAAAGCATATTATCTACCTGAATTATTCATTAGTTTATTGTACCAATCTTCTCCGTATAATCTGATTAAAGAATCTTTACAAAATTCTGCTACTGTTACATTGTCTTCTTTCCCTTTTTCCAATGCGGGTAAACATTCGCTAAACTTTTCATAGCGAAGAATATCACCGCCAAAATCAGAAATCCTGATTGGGAAAAGATGACAGGAAATTGGTTTTCTAAAATTAATTTTTCCATCAAAGTATGCTTTTTCAATCGCACATTTAGCAATGGAATTTTCATAAAAAGCAAAAACACAATCACGATTGTTTACACTTCTAATCATCAACTCATTTTCTTTAATTTCATAAAAGCCGTTTTCATCAATTTCATCAATCTGCGTTTGAGAAATATATTCCTTAACAACGGGCAATATTTTTTTTATCTCATCAATTTCTTCTTTTTTAACCGGTGCACCAAGCTCACTTTCTAATGTGCAGCACGCACCCTTACATTTTTTCAAATCACACGAAAAGGGAATTTCAAGTATCTCTCTTCTTACTAAAACCTCATTTATGTTAAGTATTCTATCAGAATCCATTGGAATAATTTTTGCTAATGTCAGGGCAAAATATAAGGTAAAAATTCTTTTTATCGCAACTTGATTTTAATTTTTTTGCATCTCTATAAAGTTTATTCCAAAATTTATTTTACGTTTAGTTGATTTTAATCTTCCAAATCGGTTATTTGCTTTATCAATTTACAAGCTATTAGTAATGATATTAAAAGATAAGGTCGTCCTTTTAACCGGGGCTTCGTCCGGAATTGGTTATCAACTTGCTAAAGATTTTGCCAACGAAGGGGCAAAACTGGCATTGCTTTCCAGAAGGTTAGATATTTTAGAGAAATTATCGCAAGCGTTAGATAAAAAAACTTTTGTCCGCGTTTATAAATGTGATGTAACGATTAAGCAGCAAGTTCATGAAACTGTTGTGCAGATTAAAAAAGATTTTGGCAAGATTGATATTGCAATCCTTAACTCTGGCGTAGGTGCTAATTCAAGTGCTTTAGATTATAATTCCGATGCCGCAGAAAAAGTTTTTAACACAAATGTTCTTAGTGTAATTTATTTCATCGAACAACTGATACCTGATTTTATTTCTGAAAAGCGTGGTGCCATTGTTGGCTTATCAAGTCTTGGCGATGGAAAAGGTTTTCCGAAAAGTGGATTCTATTCTGCAAGTAAAGCAGCGTTAACAATTTTACTTGAAAGTTTACGAATAGAACTTAAAAAGTTTAATGTTAAAGTTGTGACTGTTAAACCGGGGTTTATTAAAACTCCTATGACAGATAAAAACAAATTTAAAATGCCATTTTTAATGAACGTTGAAAAAGCAAGTTTGATCATCATAAATGGATTAAAAAAAGATAAAAGAATAATAGAATTTCCCTGGCAGACAACAATCGGGGCAAAAATTTTAAGAATGATTCCCACAAAATGGTTTGAAGCATTTGCCTCAAATGCATTACCAAATAAAAAATAAATTATCTAACAATTATGATTCAAAAACTAATAGCAGTTTGCTTTTTAATTTACGGCATTTCATTTGCCCAATCGGATACACTCATAACTTTTTCTGAAGTAATGTTTTCACCAACCTCCGGTAACAATGAGTTTATCGAGCTTTATAATCTTAGCAGTACACAATCTATTAATCTGTCCGGATTTAAAATTAAATATTATACTTCAACCCCAGATATAATTGTGGATGCAGGATACGGAACTATACTTGCACCAAATTCTTACGCAATAATTTTTGAAAATGATTACGACCTCGCATCTGGAATCTACAGCGGCATTGTACCTGCAAATGCTCTGATATTAAAAATTGCCGATAATTCTTTTGGTACAAGCGGAATGGCAAACACAACAAGCCGACCTTTATGGCTGCTGAATTCTGTTAACGATACGATTGATTACTATTTTTATTCAGCGAATAACACAACTGCTATTTCTGATGAAAAGAAAATTATGAATAAAGATTCACTCGCATCAAACTGGGCTAATTCTCTTGTATTAAATGGTACGCCAGGTTATACAAACTCCGTGACTCCAACAAATTTTGACCTTCAGTTAAGTGCTTTATTATTTTCACCTTCAATGCCAATTGCGGGCAATGATGTTAACATTACTGCAAGAGTTAAGAATAAAGGGATTGTTACCGCAGCAAATTATTCTTTAGAAATTTTTAATGATATCAATAAAAATTCAATCGATGAAACTGGAGAATTAATTTTTTCACAATCATATTCAAACCTTTTTCCAAATGATTCTATTACGGCAATAACAACTTTAAATTCACTTTCTGCTGATACATATCAAATAATTGCAAAAATAAATTTTGCTGAAGATCAGAATCCGGCAAACAATATTTTGATAAAACAATTTATCGTATCACCGCCGGGAAATAATTACAACGATGTTGTTATAAACGAAATTATGTATGCTCCATTAACAGGAGAACCGGAATGGATTGAGCTTTATAACAGAACGACGGAATCAATAAACTTAAAAAACTGGAAATTGTCGGATGCCGCAACTACTGTTACAATTACAACACAGGATAAAATTTTATCAGCAAATTCTTTTGTTGTTATTTCAAAGGGTGCTAACGTTACTAACTTTTTCTCTATCCCTTCAGATGTTATTGTAGCAAATGTTCCATCATTAAATAACACAGGCGATGCTGTTGTAATTAAAGATTTTAATAATGTAAAAATTGATTCCCTTTACTATTTGCCGGAGTGGGGCGGAAACACTGGTGGAAAATCTTTAGAACGAATTGATTATAATGCTTCATCAACCACACCAACTAACTGGAATACATCAAAAAGTATTTTTAAAGCAACTCCGGGAAATATTAATTCTGTAACTCAAAAGGATTTTGATGTTTTATTAAGCGACGTTCAGTTTAATCCCAAATATCCTTTGCTCGGCGATAACATTATCATCTCTGCAAAGGTAAAAAATATTGGAAAGAACTCTGCGCTGTTTTCTGTTGATTTATTCGAAGACATAAATCTGGATTCTATTCCGGATACATTTATTGAATCTGTTTCTAATATCTCTTTGCCTGCAAGCGATTCATTGTTAATTCCTTTCAACTATTCTATTCAAAATCTTCAGTCTAAAAAAGGATTTTTTGTTAAATCTGTTTTTGCACAGGATCAGGACACAACAAACAATTATTTTTATAAATCAGTTGAGCCGGGATTTCCAAATCAAACAATCATCGTTAACGAAATTATGTTTGCACCACTCGGCGGCGAGCCGGAATGGATTGAGTTATTTAATAATTCTAATCAAGATATAAATCTTAAAAACTGGTCTGTCACTGATGTTCTTACAACACCGGTTACTGCCCCAATAAAAAATGATTTTGTTATTCCGGCAAACAGCTTTGCGGTTTTAACACGAGATTCATCAATAAATAATTTTCATAGATTTGTCCCTGCTCCGATTTTGAAAATAAATCTGCCATCATTAAATAACGATAAAGACGGAGTTGTGTTAAAAGATAACCGTGGACTGACGATAGATTCTGTTTTCTATTCAAACCAATGGGGCGGCACAAATGGTTTTTCTTTGGAACGAATTTCATCAACATCAAACTCAAATAATCAATTTAACTGGGCAAGCAGTAAAGATATTGAACAAAGCACACCGGGCAGAATAAACAGCATCACTCCAAAAGAATTTGATTTATCCGTTGCCACAATTTCATTCTCGCCACGATTCCCAACTAATGGTGATGATGTTTTAATTGCAGCGAAGATTAAAAATAACGGCAGCATTACAGCACAAAATTTTACAACTGAATTTTATGTTGATACTGATTCAAATAATGTTATTGATAAACTTATAAGCTCAGTTAATTCATCCAATTTAAATTCAGGGGATTCTGTTTCCATAACTTCAACATCATCAATTTTATCTTTGCAAAGAAAAACATTAGTTGCAGTAAAAGTAATCTTTGTTTCTGATGAAGACACATTAAATAATTATTTTGAAAAATCTGTTGAGCCGGGATTTCCATCCGGCATTGTTAAGATAAACGAAGTAATGTACAATCCTGCAGATGGCAAGCCGGAATGGGTTGAGTTTGTAAATGTCAGCACCGATTCAATCAATATTAAAAACTGGTTAATCAGTGATGTGCTTACAACTCCGACTAAAAACTTTATAACAAACCAAAATGTTTTTATAAATCCAAACGAGATTTTTATTGTTGCAAAGGATACTTCATTTAATTCAGCTTATACAAAATCAAAAGCAAAAGTTTTTTATTCAAACTTCGGAAGTTTGGGAAACACATCAGACGGAGTAATTATTTATGATTTTAGAAGTGGAATTATTGATAGTTTGTTTTACCGTTCAAGCTGGGGCGGAAAAAAAGGATATTCATTAGAAAGAATTTCTTTAGATAAACCAACAAACGACAGTACGAACTGGGTTACCTCGTTAGATGTTTCCGGAAGCACTCCGGGCAGACAAAATTCTATATTTAATATCCCTGTTTTTGAAAGAAACACATTAGTAATAAATGAAATTATGTACGATCCATTACCCGGTAATGGAGAGTATGTTGAGTTTTATAATTTAACTCCCGATTCTATAAACATTGGTGGATGGAAATTTGAAGATGAAAATAAAAACGTAAACAGATTAATTGAAACTAGTTTTATTCTTCCTCCTCAAGAATATTTTGTGCTTTGTTCAGATTCGTCTGTAATTAAAAAGTTTGATTTATATGAATATCAATTCAAAAATGTAATCGGCACATCAAGTCTTGGGTTAGTAAATACCGGCGAGCTTATCTTACTAAAAGATGCAAGAGGTAATGTAATTGATTCTGTTTTTTACAGCGACAAATGGAACAACAAAAATATTGCTTCAACAAAAGGAAAATCTTTAGAAAGAATTAATCCCGGCTTAAATGGCAACGATCCACTAAACTGGAGTACTTCAGTTAATTCGCTTGGCGGCTCACCAGGAAAACCAAACAGCATCTTCACTGAAAATTTAAATCAATCGGCAAGCGTTACTGTTAATCCCAATCCATTCTCTCCGGATAATGATGGCTTTGAAGATTTTGCTTTAATTAACTATAACCTATCGCAGCCAATTGCACAGGTACGGATTAAAATTTTTGATAACAAAGGAAGATTAGTCAGAACGCTGTTAAACAACCAGGCAAGCGGACCGAGTGGTTCTGTTGTTTTTGACGGACTTGATGATGATGGACATGCGTTGCGAATGGGTATTTATATAATTTTTCTTGAAGCACTAAATGATAATTCCGGAGTTGTTGAAACAGTAAAAAGTGTTGTGGTGGTTGCAAGAAAATTATAAAGAATGAGGGCTGACTAAAAATTCTAAAAATGTCATTGCGATCCCGATAAAGTCGGGAGAAGCAATCTTTCAAATTTACGGTGCAAATTAATTCACTTCTCTTCGCACGTTACAACAAGTTTAATTTTAGTCAGCCCCAATTTCTTATTGTTTAATTAATATTGAATAAGCAAAATTCTGTAATCAATAATTAGCGCAGTAATATCATCTTCTTTGTTTCGTTGAATGAGCCAGCACTTATTTTATAGAAATATATTCCCGATGATAATTCACTTGCATCAAAGGTAACTTCATAAACTCCGGCAGGTTTTTCTTCGTTAACTAATGTTGCTACTTCGTTGCCAAGGATGTCGTAAACTTTTAAAACGGTCTGGGCAAGCCCCGACCCTACATCCGGGATACTGTACCGAATTTTTGTACTTGGGTTAAATGGATTAGGATAATTTTGTGCTAAAGAAAATTCTGTTGGAGTTTGTTTTTCATCCGAAACGTCGGTTGCAGTTCCCCAGGATAGATCATCAATAATAAATGAAGAACCCGCATGAGGGAAACCTGAGGTAGTGTTAGTTATTTGAAAAACTATGTATGCTGTATCAGGTACATCTCCTGTTATCCAAAGTGTATTCAATACAAACTCTGAATAACTCGATTTAGAAACATCAGTTAAAAAACTTTCTCCTCCTATAGCTGAACCATTCTTGCCAAATGCAGTAGTTATTATTAAAACGTCTCCACCAACACTCGTAAATTTATACCATCCATGCAAGGCATCCGGTCTGAAATTGATAGTGAAACCACCATTATCTCCTGTAGCGGAAGTAAGCGCTATTGGTACCGAAAATCCCTGGAGAGAAACAACCGTTCCTTGAATAGCTGATACGCCTTCGTGTGCATCATTCGATTGAGTAAACGGGATATAATCAGGTGAGGAATTTGTTGTTAACCAGTTATCCGGTTCTCCGTTTGTCCAGCTTTCAAATCCTGCATTTGGAATTTGAGCATTTAAAAAAGTAAGCGAACACAGAAAAATAAAAACGAAAGTGTATATGTATTTCATTTTAAGCTCCTCATAAAGAATATGTTGTTATATAAAATAATTAAATTCAAAACAGGTATTTCATTAACTCTGCCAATTATTTAAAGTGTTTTATAAATTTTGCCTAAATACAAAGAAGACCGCCAAATGGCGGTCTTCAAATGTGCCTCCTTATATAAATTAAATTTATTTGAGCAGAATTAGTTTCTTCGTGCTGCTAAATTCTTTAGAGCCAGTAGTTGATATTGCGTTAATCTTGTATAGATAAACACCTGAAGAAAGATTAGCTGCGTTAAAAACAACTTCGTGATATCCGGATGATTTAACATCATTTACTAAGCTCGCGATTTCCTGTCCAAGTAAATTGAAAACAGTAATTGTAACTTTACTTTCTGATGGAATCGCATATCTAATCGTAGTTGTTGGATTAAATGGATTTGGATAATTCTGACTTAACTCAAAATTATCAGGAGTAATTCCTGCTAAATCTTCTACTCCTGTAAATCCAGTTGAGTCACCAATTGTTATATCATCTAACAAATAAGTATTGCCATATGGTGAGTAAGCACCGATTCTTACTACAACATTATTTTGTCTATAATTCTTCAACGAATAAGTATAATGTGTATAAGTGGCCCCATTGAAACTAGGTTGAGCTAAAGTTGACCATGACAACCCAGCATCATTCGATATCTCAATACTTAAAGCACCTGTACCACCATCCGCTTTTTTAATATAAAAATCCAGATAAGGTTTTGGTGCACTGGATAAATTTTGAATACCGTTTATTGTTAAGTAATTATAAGTTCCACCAGCTGGAGACAAAGCCCAAACTTGATTACCGCTATGAGCATTTAACGCTTTAATAGCCCAGGAACCAGGAATCCAATATTTCAATGAAACTGAATCAACTTCAACAGAATCAACTATTGGCACTGGTTGGGTTTTTGTGTTATTAAAAATTTCAACATCATCAAGATGCCATCCATCATATTGTGTCCCGCCATTAGAAGCAACTCTAAATCTTACGTAAGCTGTTGCTGATTGTTTTAAATAACCGACAGCAAATTCTCTTTTTTCCCAGAGTCCTCCACTATTGCCGGTAAAGCCTGTAATATTGGTCCAGTTTACGTTATCAATTGAATAGTCTATGTATCCAAAATCCTGACCTTGTTCAAAAGTATACTTATGATTAAACCTAAGAACTGGTCTTAAAACTCCTGCCATATTAACCCGCATTACCAAACGTCTATCTGAGTTAGGCAGATAATTACCATCCGGGCTATCTTCAAATGCATGAGTCGTGCTATGATCCGGATCTAATGCATCAAACTCAGTTACTGCCCATGGTAAATCTGCTGCCCAGCTATAAGTTCCTTCAAATGTTTCCACAAATGGAGCAACTTCTGCTGTTGTGTTAAAGGCCGTTGATAGATCCGCTCTGTCTGATCCTTGATTAATTAAATTTTGTGTATCCTGCTCGTAAATTTTTGCGAAGTATGGGGTGTTTGTAAATAATAAATCAGTTAAAGTTGTTTCAACAGTAGCTTTATTAAAAATTTCAAATACTTTTGTTTCGCCATGATTATAATATCCGGGAGCTACAAAATAATTATTTACAGCATTTGCATCAGTAGATAATACAACCCTATAACTACCAAAATCTGCGGCAGTTGATGCACCCCATTTTACTTTCATTCCATTATTGGTTGGAGTTAATAATGTTAATGCCTTCGGCGTTGGTGCATTGTCTATGAGAATGTCATCAATGTAATATGAGCTGCCATAAGGAGAGTAGCATCCAATTCTTACTAAAACGTTTGCCTGGCGGAAAGTGCTAAGTGGGACTTCAAACCAAACATATTGTGTACCACTAAAACTTGGTTGAGATAATACTGACCATGTTAACCCGGCATCATTTGATGCTTCAATGCTTAAAGCTCCTGTTCCACCGTCAGCTTTTTTAACCCAGAAAGAAAGATACGGATTAGTAGAACTTGAGAGATTCATTCTGCCTGCAAGTGTTAAATAATTATATGTTCCTCCAGCAGGACCCAATGCCCAAACTTGCCCACCACCTGTATGATCATTAGCAATCTTTACATTAAATGATCCCGCAACCCAGTGGTTTGTAGAAAAAGTATCAACATCTGCATTATCAAAAAACGGGAATGCAGTTGTTTTATTATTTGTAGAAATCTGAACATCATCCAAATGCCAGCCATCCTGCTGCGTACCTCCATTTGATGAAGTTCTAAATCTTACATAACCCGTTGTTTGATTTTTTATTATTCCGATATCATATACCCGGCTTTCCCAGGCGCCAGCACTATTTCCAGTAAATCCTGTCAATGTTGTCCAATTTGCATTATCGCCTGAAATTTCTAAATAACCAAAATCCTGACCTTGTTCATAAGAATATTTGTGATTGAATTTTAGTAACGGTCGTTGTACACCACCTAAATTTACTTGCATTACCAATCTTCTATCTGCGTTATTAGGATAATTCCCGTCGGGGCTATCTTCAAAAGCGTGAGTAGGGCTATGGTCAGGATCAGAAGCATCATTTGTAGAAACAGCCCAGGGAATATCTGCCGCCCACTTAAAAGTACCCTCAAAATCCTGGGTAAATGGTGCTACCTGTGGTGTTACGCTAAATGTAGTAGCAAGATCAACTCTATCAGAACCCTGGTTTATTAAGTCTTGGCTGTCCTGTTCGTATACTTTAGCATAGTACTGGGTATTTGTAAAAGTTAAATCCGTTAATGTTGTATCTACAGCAGTTTTATTAAATATATCGAATACAACAGTTTCCCCGTGTAAATAATAACCGGGTGCTACAAAAAAATTATTTACCGCATTTGCATCGGTTGAAAGAATTACACGATACATATAAAAATCCGCAGCAGTAGATTGACCCAAATGAACTTTCATTCCATTGTTTTGTGGAAGTGAAAGAACAACTGGTTGCGGAGTTGGCGCATTATCAATAATAATATCATCAACATAATAAGTGCTTCCGTATGGAGCGTAACATCCAATTCGTACACGGGCATTTGCTTGACGAAAGTTACTTAGAGGAATTTGAAAATGTGTGTAAGCTGCACCACTAAAGGAAGGTTGACTTACTGCCGTCCAGGTTGACCCACCATTATTTGAAGCCTCAATACTAAGTGCACCAGTTCCTCCATCTGCTTTTCTAATCCAAAAAGATAGATAGGGATTAGCTGTTGCTGATAGATCTATATCTGAAGCTAATGTCAGATAATTATATGATCCAGTAGTAGGCAACATAGCCCAAACCTGGCTTCCACTGTGAGCATTAGTTATTTGTATTTTCCAGACTAAAGTATCTCTTTGCCAATAGGATGATGAGGTTGAATTATTTTCAACATTATCAGAAAATGGAAAGGCAACTTGTATATTATTAACAGACTGATTGGGTACTTGCTGCGCGAAAGGAATTAATTGCAACAAGAATATCAGAACTGTTAAAAAAGTGAAAAGTTTCTTCATTCTATGTATCTCCTTGTGTGATTTGTAAATAATAATTATTTAATGTTTTATATGTGTTGCTGCTAAAAAAAGCGTTATTATCAGTAAAAGGTAAAGTAGTTGAAAAATATATTTTTGTATTACTTTCATTACATCTCCCTAAAATTATTTTGTATAACTAAGCAACCAAACTCAGGATTATTATTAATACACAAATACTAATGATTATAAATAAACCGTAAAGAGCTATAGAAAAAAGCTTTTCTTTTCTTTTTATCTCTTCGTCGGTTTCTTGCATTTTACATCAATAAATAGTGTTTTGATAATAAATGATTTTCACCGACCTTCTTTAGTTCTGAGTGTCTGTAAATCAAACTAAAAAGGGATGGTATTGTTTATTTTTTAATTTTAATCGGATTAGTTATTAAAATTTCTTGTGTTAATTTAATCCAAATGGTAAGTGATAAATTGCGGTTTTGGTTCAAACTTTAGCGGATTTGTTGCAAAGTTTTATTTTATGGTAAGGAAATGCTATTTGTTATTATTTTTTACTACAAAATCTGAAGGGAGGCAATTAAAATATTGCTGAAAAGCTTTTGTAAAATGAGACGGGCTGTTAAATCCAACTTCTAAAGCAATTTGAGTTACATTTAATTTCTTTTCCAAAAGTAATTGTGCTGCTTTTTTCAATCTGAAGACACGTATAAATTCACCGGGTGCCTGCCCGGTAATTGCGATCATTTTACGATGGAGCTGGCTGCGGCTTACAAACATTTCTTTGGCTAATAATTCTGAATTAAAATCCGAGTTGTAAATATTTTTTTCTGCAGCATTTAAAACTCTTTCCAGAAAATCTTTATCTACAGCGTTTACTGTTACAGTTTCAGGTTGAATTTTAATTTCTTTACTAAACTTATCTTTTAATCTTCTTCTTTGCTCCAAAAGATTTTTTATACGGATTGAAAGTTCTCTAAAGTTAAATGGTTTAGTTACATAATCATCTGCTCCGGTTTCCAATCCTTCAATTCTACTTTCCTGAGAAACTTTAGCGGTTAATAAAATTACCGGAATGTGACTTGTTTGAAAATTTGTTTTGATATGTTTACAAAACTCCATCCCATCCATTCCCGGCATCATTACATCGCTTAAAATTAAATCGGGCATTAACTCTGTTGCTTTTGCGATACCTTCTTCAGCATTTTCTGCTTCAATGATATTATAATCCGTTTTTAGCAGAGAGGAGATATATGTCCTTACATCATTAGAATCTTCTACAACTAATATCAACGGATTTTTCTTTACAGATTCATCAGAAATTGTACGTTCATCTAAAATAGGTTCCCCGTTTTCGAGTAAATTGTTTAAACCTCTTTCAATTTTTTGATTTTTATCTTTCGCATTTTGTTCGGCAGAATCATCACATCTGTTTTCATCTATTATTTTTTGTTTATTTGACAGATAAGAATCACTTAGGGGAATTGTTAAAATAAATGTTGTGCCTTTCGAAACATCACTATCAATTTTTATTTCCCATTTATGCAAGTCAACTAATTCTTTAACTAAAGATAAACCAATACCTGAGCCGCCGTAAGATCTTCCAGATGAATCATCAACCTGAAAAAAACGATCAAATATTCTATCAAGTTTATCTTTAGGTATTCCAATTCCAGTATCAGAAATTTTTATTCTGGCAAAATCTTCATTATTTGAACTGATATTTTGTACAGTTAAAGTAATCATCCCTCCGGATGGAGTAAACTTAAAAGAATTTGAGAGAATATTATTTATAATCTTACTTAGTTTATCTCTGTCAATCCATGCACAGATAGATTTGTCATCTGAATCAAATTCAATTCCGATATTTTTTTGATTTGCAATGGATTCAAATGAATAAAATATTCCACGCAATACTGTTATCAGGTTTTCTTTTCTTGCTCTGATTGGAATAGCTTCGGCTTCAAGTTGAGTAAGCTCAAGTAGTTGATCAATCAAAGTATGCAGATTTTCTGTATTGCGATAAATCATATCATAATAATTTTTCGGATCACCAGTAACCTGTCCATTTTTTAATTGTTCTAAAGGACCTTTAATCAGCATTAAAGGTGTACGAAATTCGTGAGAGAGATTAGCGAAAAATCTTGATTTCATATTTTCAATTTCGCGAAGTTTTTGCGATTCAAACTCACGCATCTTCAATTCATTTCTAAGCTTTGCACGGTTAATTTCAAACCGGCGGATACCAACTAAACTTAAAAATATGATGAGTAGATAAAGTAGATAAGCCCAGCCCGTTTTCCACCAGGGCTGAGCAATTACTACCTTTATAGCACTATAATTTGGATTCCAAACTCCATCACTGTTTGTTGCCTTTACCATAAAATAATATGTGGCGGGACTCAAATTAGTATAAGCTGCATATCTTCTTCTGCCAGCATTAACCCAATCTTTATCAAATCCCTCCAGTTTGTAAGCATACTGTATTGATCGTGGGGAATTGAAATCTAATGATGCAAATTGAAATGAAAAAATATTTTCATCGTGCGAAAGTAAAATTTCTTTTGTAAATAAAATATTTTTTGATAATGGCGAATCTTCCCCGATGGGAACAGATTCATTAAATAATTGAAAATCTGTTATCGCTACCGGCGATTGATATTGAGATTGTATTATTTCTTTCGGATCAAATATGTTTAGTCCTTTATTCCCGCCTAAAAGAATTGTGCCTTCGTTGGTTCTAAGAGCAGCACCTGAATTGAAATCATTACTTTTTAATCCATCCGAAATTGAGTAGTTAATAAATTGTTCCGTCGAAGGATTAAATTCAGAAAGACCATTGCTTGTACCGAGCCATAAATTTCCATTTTCATCTTCAACGATGCTTTTAACAGAATTATCCGGCAGACCATCTTTAACAGTATAAACTTTTATTCTATTTTTTAATTGATTGTTTTTATCTAATAAATCATTAGAATTAATTGTCAGTTTATTAAGTCCATTAGAAGTACCCAGCCATAAAACGTAAACATTTTTATTATTGTTTAGTTTATAAAATTTGCTTTCATAAATTGAAAAAATACTGTTGCTGCTTAATCCGTTTTTGTTATTAGAATCTGAAGTAAGTCTGATAAATTTTTCACTTTTCTTATCAAATAAATTTAAACCTCCGCCATTTGTACCGATCCAAATATTGTTTTGGCTATCTTGAAACAAAGCCCACACATCGTTATAACTTATACTAAATACATCTTTGGGATTATTAATCCATAGTTTAAAATTTTTGGTTTTGGGCTGATATCTTGCTAATCCACTTCCCCATGAACCAATCCACAAATTTCCATCGTTATCTTTTAATAAAGATTTAATGTATTTGAAATTTGAAGGAATGTTTTGCGGACTATTAATTTCAATTGATGTTATTTGATTTGAATTTAAATCAAGTTTTTTTAATCCCTGACCGTATGTACCGATCCAAATTTTATCAGGTTCATCATCGCATAATACCCATGAATTAATATTACTTGAATTGTTGAGATAATTAAATCTATTAGTAAGCTCTTTACCATTTTTAACCCATAAACCTTGAGGAGTTCCCAGAACAATTGATCCGCCGCTTGTTTGCAAAATGGAGTTAATATTTTTCCCGGTTAATTTTTCAGCGCCGTTTTTACTAACTTCTTTTGTTAATGAATAATTGAATCTTGCTTCTTTAGGTGAAATAAAATTAACCCCGTTTTCAGTTGCTATCCATATTACACCGGAGCGATCTTTAAGCAATCCATTAATTTGATTATTTGATAAACTTACCGGATTTTCTTCTTCATATAAAAATCTGTAAAAATCTTTTTTCTTCATTTCCATTTTTATCAAACCAGCATAACTTGCCAGCCAAAGAACTTTATCTTCACCTTTTCGTTCTTCAATTATGGAACCGATGCTATTACCGAATTGCAAATTCTTATCTTCCGGCAGATCCAGTTTAGTAAATGTTGAATCGTTAGCATCATATAAACTAATGCCGCTTAAAGTACTAACCCAAAATTTGTTTTTTTCTTCTGCAGATGGAGTAAGGTTCCAGACTAAATTATTACATATACTTATGTTTTTTTTAGGATCGTGATAAAATCGCTTAAAAGAATTTGAAAAGTTTGACGGGTTAAATTTATTTAATCCATTATATGTGCTAATCCATAAGCTACCATCCTGATCTTCAAGGATAGATGTAACATAGTTGTTGCTTAAACTTTTTTGATCATCGGGCTGGTAATGCCAGTTAGTAAATTTATTTGCCTTAACATCAAATAGATAGAGACCATTTTTATAAGTACCAATCCAAATTCTACCTGTTTTATCCTGATAAATACAAATAACACTGTTCTCATTTATACCTTTTGAATCTATCTTCCAATAATCAAACTTATCCAGAAAAGGATTATAACGATTTATTTCACCGGCTTTTGTTCCAATCCATATATAACCATCTTTATCCTGATACATTGACCAGATGTTATTTGATGATAAACTATTTTTATCATTATCCTGATGACGATAAATCTTAATACCGTAGCCGTCAAAACGATTTAATCCATCTTCAGTTCCGAACCAGATAAAACCAACTTTATCTTCTAAGACACAGTTAACTTTATTGTTGGATAGACCACTTTCAACTGTAAGATGTTTGAATTCTATCCCTTGTGCAAAAATTAATGTTTGCAGAACAAGCCAACTGCAAAAAATAAATAATAAAAATATTTTGTCATTACGGATTAGCATAGTGTAAAATTAGTTAAGCAATTAGTTTCTGGCAAGTATGTAAAGTTATTTAAAGATAATGTTTTATTAAATAATATCCCCGTTCAAACTCTTTCTCTTAATCTTACTCTTCTTTATTTTTCCCGCAACAATTTCATTAACACAATGTTAAAATCATTAGAAATAAAAGATTACGCACTCATCGATCATATAAATGTTGAGTTTGAAAAAGGACTAAATATTATAACCGGAGAAACAGGCGCAGGTAAATCCATTTTAATTGATGCTATGAGTTTACTGCTTGGTGAACGCGCATCAAGTGATGTTGTGCGTAAAGGTGCACAGAAATCTTTTGTAGAAGGAATTTTTGATGTTGAGAATAATAAAAAAGTTAAATCCCTTCTTGAAGAAAATGAGATTGAATTCCAACCTGAATTAATTATCCGCCGTGAAATTTCTCTTAAAGGATCAAACAGATGTTTTGTTAATGATTCCCCGGTTTCATTAAATATTATTAAAGAGCTTGGTGATTTGCTTGTTGATTTACACGGACAACACGAACATCAATCCCTTTTGCGAACAGAAACACACGTTGATTTTCTTGACGAGTTTGCAAATAATAAAAATCTGCTTGAGAATTATAAAAATATCTATAAGGAATTAATTGAAAAGCAAGGTGAGCTGATTGAATTAAAATCCAGGGAACAGTCTTTAAAAGAAAAAAAAGAAATTTATGTCTTTCAGCTAAAAGAAATTGATAATGTAAATCCATTACCGGATGAAGATGAATTAATTATTAACGAATTAAATATTTTAGAAAACTCAGAAAAGTTAATGGAATTAACTGAAGATGTTTACAACAAATTATACGATAATGAGAACTCAGTAATTGATTTACTTGGAGAAGTAAAACATAAATTAAATCAGCTTGCAAGTATTGATAAATCTTTTTTAGAATCAGAAGGTGAATGTGATTCTGCGTTATCAATTATAAAAGAACTAGCCAGTTCATTCAGGAGCTACAAGTCGCGTTTAGATATCAACCCAAAAGAAATCGAAGAAAAAAGGGAACGGCTTGGTGCAATAAATTTATTAAAGAAAAAATATGGCGGTTCGATTAAAAGTATAATTGAATACAAAGAAAAAATTACTAAAGAGCTTGATCTGGCGGAAAATTTTTCATCTGCCATAGGTAATCTTGAAAATGAAATTAATGATTTAAGACTCGGTGCAGGAGATGCTGCAGAAAAACTTTCATCTACAAGGAAAAAACAAGCTTTAAAAGTTGAAAGTGAAGTGATAAAAGCTTTATCTCAGCTTGGCATACTTAATGCGGTTTTTAAGGTCAAAATAGATCAGTCGGAAGCTGATCTAAATGATGGGGTTTTTGTTCTTATAAGGAATAAAAGATATCGCTCAACTGAAAATGGTATTGATGGGGTAGAGTTTTTTATCAGCACTAATGCCGGTGAAGATCCGAAACCGTTAACTAAGGTTGCTTCAGGCGGCGAGGTATCGCGCATTATGCTTTCTTTAAAAACCATTCTTGCAAAAAGCGATAAACTTCCTTTACTTATTTTCGATGAAATTGATACCGGCGTTAGCGGAAGAATTGCCCAAAAGGTTGGCGCTGCGTTAAAAGATCTTTCATCATTTCATCAGATTATCTCGATCACACATCTTCCGCAAATAGCAGGAATGGCAGATATCCATTACGCTGTTGAGAAGAAGCAAATTGATGATCGTACTATAAGCTCAATTAAAAAACTTTCGGAAGATGAAAGAATTATAGAGGTTGCAAAATTGTTAAGCGGTGAAGAACTAAGTAAAGCAAGTATTGAAAGCGCAAAACAATTAATGATTAAAAACAGGTGATTTAATTTTATAATTTGATAGAAAGGAAGCTTGAATGAAAAAGTTTTTCTTTATGTTTCTTTTAACTTTAATATTTAATCCTATTCAGCAATTTGCACAAAGTGGAATAAACGTAAATACGCTTCCACCATTTGAAGCTTCGAAATATATTAAACCTTTATCTACTTATCTTGGAACTTATTTTAATTCCGGCACTTATTATAACGCAGAGGTTCCAAAATCTTTTGGATTTAAGTTTAGTATTATTGGCATGTGGTCTGTGGTTCCCGATGATCAAAAAACTTTTACACCTGATCCGCAAATTGCCGGTGTTGAAAATGTTGCACCAACTGCTACGGTTTTTGGAAACAAATCAAGTTATTTTTTAAGCGATAAAGGATTTTACACTTACCCAACCGGATTATCATTAAAAGCTGTTCCGCTTGGTATTTATCAGATTGCTGGAAGTCTTTTTAATACCGAATTGATGATTAGATTTTTTCCAAAATCAAATTTTGATAAAGCTAAAGTTGGTCTGTTTGGATTTGGTCTTAAGCACGATATTAGCAGCCATATTCCACTATTCCCAATTGATCTCGCAGTTCAAATTTTGTACAACAAACTTGATGTGGAGTATGTCGGTGACGAAATTGATAAATATGCAAAAGTATCCTCTAAAAATTTTGCAATAAATGCCGAAGCAAGTAAAACGTTTATGGAAATGTTTACACTTTATACCGGAATTCAATATGAATCATCTTCAACCGATTTTGGTTATTACTTTGAGGATAAGAATAATTTTTATCCGGCTTTAGGAAATCGGAGACAGGAAATTAAAGTTGATGGGAAAAATCATTTTAGATATACCTTGGGTGGAGCAATTAAATTAGCCGTTATTGTTCTTAATGCTGATATAAACGTAACCAGTTTTACTACTTATTCAGCCGGTTTTACATTGGATTTTTAAAGGAGAATAAAAATGAAAATCTTTTATAAAATATTTATCTCTTTCTTCATTTTAACTTCATTAGTGCTATTTAATAGCTGTGATCCATTTGGTGATTTTAACATTACGCTTTCTATGGATACAGAACTAAATACTTTAGGAGCCGGTTCCAATATTTCAATTACCAGCGATATATGTTTAGATGATTTTGATGACTATAGAGATAACCGAGATAATCTGGAGGAAATCAGATACTTAACTTCTGCTTATATGACAATCAATTCTTCGACTGGTTTAAGAGGAGATAATGCACGATTAAAACTTTATCAAAGCGATGGAACAACTTTATTATTTGATTATTCCTTACCAACATTTGTTCCTGGCGATTATATTAATAATCCATTACAGATTAAACTTACTCAGCAAGAAATAGATAACATTAACAGATATCTAGTAAACCACAAAGTTAATAATTGCTTCAAAGCAGTTCTTCAGGTTTCTAATGTTCAATATCAGGGCACGACATATAATTTAAATGCAAAATTTGAATTCGTTACCGAACTTAAAGTTAAGCCATAATTTAATGCTTTGTTAAACTCAACTGCAGAGATGATATCTTAACAAAAAGTATCATCTCTTTTTTATTAAGAGACTTACTTGTTAAAAAATACTGCGCTGTACATCCATATCCCCTTTTGTGATCACAAGTGCATTTACTGTGACTTTTATTCCATTATCACTTCTGATAATATCCAATCATTTCTTGATGCTCTAAAAAAAGAAATTGAATATTTCTCTCACATTTATTCGAAAGATAGAATTTTTACCTCAATCTTTTTTGGCGGAGGAACACCGTCTTTAATGCAGCCGGAATATTTGCAAGAAATTATCACAAAACTAAAAAATAATTTTGTTATTGATGATAAAGCCGAGATAACAATGGAAACCAATCCCGGCACTGTTGATAAAGAGAAATTAAAAAGTTTTAGAGAAATCGGGATAAACCGAATAAGTATTGGCATTCAATCTTTTGATGAAGATGAGTTAAAGTTTCTTACACGCATTCACGATAAACGGACAGCAATCCAAACTGTGTATAATGCTGCTGAGGTTGGCTTTGAAAATATAAGCGTCGATTTAATTTTTAATCTTCCAAATCAAACAAAAGAAAAATGGATTGATAATCTTAAAATTGCTGTTGAGCTTCCGATAAAACACATTTCAACCTATAGCTTAATTTTAGAAAGAGGAACTATACTTAATAAGCTTGTGCTTGATGGTAAAGTGATTATGCAGGATGATGATTATGATGCTGACCTTTACGAAACCACAATTGATTTTCTTCTATCAAAAGGTTTTTATCAATACGAAGTATCTAATTTTACAAAGCCCGGATTTGAATGTGTTCACAACAATGCTTACTGGAGATACAGAGATTATCTCGGACTCGGAACTTCATCACATTCTTTTATGAGTGGTAAACGCTGGTGGAATTATTCCAGTCTTAAAAAATATATCAGCGAGGTATCGTTAAACGGACAAGCTGTTATGAATTACGAAATTATATCGAAACAACAAATGCATGATGAATATGTTATGCTTGCTTTGCGCAGTTCCGGTTTAGATTTGATTGATTATAAAAAAAGATTTGATGATAACTGGATTAAAAAAAATAATTATTATTTTGAATCATTGAAGAAAGAAAATCTTTTAGTAATCGATGATAAATTAATAAGACTTACTGCAAAAGGTTATGCTGTTTGTGATGAGATATTAAAAAATATTTTATAATCTATAATTATTAACTTAAACAGTATTGAAATGTTATTTCGACTGAACTGCCTAACGGCGAGGCGGAGGGAAGAAATCTTTGCACGGCAGTCATGGTCCACACCGTGACTGAACTTACAGGTTCTTACTCAACAATCAGCAATTTTTGTCACGGAATGGTCCGTGACAACTAAACTAAAATAATTGTTATGCATAAACTAAAATTACATTGGCAAATATTAATTGCATTCCTGCTTGCAATTTTTCTTGGAATATTTTTCCCACAGTATTCTAATTATGTAAGGTGGCTCGGCGATCTTTTCTTACGCGCATTAAAAATGATAATCGTTCCGCTCGTGTTTGCATCAATAACCTCCGGTGTTGCAAACATTGGTGATGCAAAAAACTTAGGAAGAATCGGAATAAAAACTTTTTCTTATTATATCTTAACAAGTTTGCTTGCGATTGTAACGGGATTGTTTCTTGTCAATTTAATTCAGCCCGGCATTGGAGCAGATCTTGGATTTAAATCAAGTGTTCCTGAAATGACAAACGCTACCGGAAGCATTACTGATATATTATTAAAAATGATTCCGACTAATATTTTTCAGGCACTTATTTCCGGAGATATGCTTGCAATAATATTCTTTTCTATTTTGTTTGGATATTTTATTATGAGGGTACAAAAAGAATATTCTAATTTCCTTATCAATCTTTTTAATTCCGTTTTTGAAGTAATGATGAAGTTAACTTCGTTTATTATAAAATTTGCACCTCTTGGTATTCTTGGTATTGTAACCGGTGTTGTTGCAGATCAGGCATCTGATAGTGCTAAGTTAATTTCAATGGCTCAGCATCTTGGCGTTTATTTTATAACCGTTGCAATCGGACTTTCAATTCATACTTTTATTTCACTTCCAATAATTATAAAAGTCTTGGGGAAAGTAAATCCAATTTTACATTTCAAAGCTATGTCTCTTCCAATTATAACTGCTTTTTCAACTTCATCTTCATCAGCTACCCTACCTTTAACAATGGAAGCCGTAGAAAAAGAAGCAGGTGTTTCAAATAAAATTTCAAGTTTTGTATTACCACTTGGGGCAACAGTAAATATGAACGGAACTGCATTGTACGAATGTGTAGCAGCAATGTTTATTGCACAAGCATATGGTATCCATTTAACTTTTGTACAGCAAATAATTGTTGTGGTAACAGCATTATTAGCTGCAATTGGTTCTGCTGGAATTCCAATGGCAGGGTTGGTTATGATGTCTATCGTTCTTTCAGCTGTTAATCTTCCCTTAGAAGGTGTAGGATTAATTTTAGCTGTTGATAGACCTCTTGATATGTACAGAACTGTGGTAAATGTTTTTGGTGATACTTGCGGTGCAGTTGTTATTGCAAAATCTGAAGGTGAAAGTCTAAAAGTATAACTAACCAAAACACTGTCTTTCATTGCCATAAGGCAAGTAATTTTTAGACCGGAATAAGTTATTTGTTACCACTTTTAATCTCACAAAAAAGTAATTACTGTTTTTTTCTTTCTTTTTTTAACAGAAAAAATATAATTTTGAATGGATACTTAATGGCATTTTTGTTGTTATAATATTCTGCTGTCACAATTATTATAAGTCTCTTTCAATAATTAGTGATAAAATGAACGACAAAATATTTTTCGGTACGCTTATGATATTCCTTTTAAGACCTAACATCTCTCACTTTTGCATAGCCAATAAATTTTTAATCAATATTTTAACTAACAATAAAGGGTAAAACCATGAAAACTTTAATACGTTTTCTTTTCTTGTTTTGTGTTTTTGTTTTTTCTCCAACAATGTTTGGACAAATTACTAACCTTTTGGTAAATGGATCTGCAACACATTTTACTATGGAATCTGGTGGACAGATAGATTGGAGTTACAACTTGCCTGTCGGTGGTTCAGCCATAATTGAAATTTGGATTGATGTAAATGCTAATGGAAATATTGATCCCGGAACAGACGCGTTATGGCAGTCTTTTATTCAGATTGATGGTAGAAGCGATCTCGATGGTCCACCGGATATGGATGGAGCTGTAAATGGACACATTAGTTTTGGGATGCCCGTTGGTCTGGCTCCTGCAAATTATATAATGTCATTTAAAGATAACATTAATAGTGTTACTATAACCGGAACAGTTTCACCACTAACTTCACCGGTGTTTACAATTTCCGGAAACGTTACTCCACCTGCAGGTAAAAGTGCTCAATATTTGATCGTTTCAATTGAGAATAGTAGTAACGGGCAAGGTAAATTCTGGGATGCTATAACTGATGCAAGCGGAAATTTTTCAATTAAGATGGATGGAGATACAACTGGTAATCCATGGAGAATAAGAATTGATAATGCTGTAATTTTTAGTCCAGCGATACAGGAACCGGGAAGGATTGATTTAACTTTAGATGCCGGAGTAAAAACTGAATATACAGGGAATAACTTTACATTTACTGCTGC
>DAIRCT010000016.1:0-4727 GCA_036796535.1 Ignavibacteriaceae bacterium | reverse complement strand
CAAATGCTACAATTACGGGCAGAGTTTTGTTTAACGGTAGTTCGCCAAATATGAATGTTCAACTTTTTGCAAATGTACAGGACACCGGTGTTGTTATAACATACACAGACTTAAACGGTAATTTTATGTTACACGTATCAAATAAATTATGGAATTATGTAATCAACCCGGGACAATTACCGCCAATGTATAACGGATATTCCATAACGGCTCATCCTGGACAAACAAATGTTAATTTTAATTTTACTTTAACTGATGTTGAAGGGCAGCCATCTTCGATTCCTGATAAATATTCTTTATCTCAGAATTATCCAAACCCATTTAATCCGGTTACAGCAATTAAGTACTCAATACCAAACGAAGGATTTGTTTCGTTAAAGATTTATAATGTTCTTGGAAGTGAAGTTGCAACACTGGTTAATGAATTCAAAAATGCCGGCAGTTATAACGTTTCCTTTAATGCAGAAAATCTTTCGAGCGGTGTTTATTATTATAAATTAAAATCAGGTACCTTTGTTGAAACTAAGAAGATGATTCTGCTCAAATAAACTTAGTGTTCTTTATCTCCCTTTAGCGGCTTTGCGGCTTTGCGTGAAGGAAAAAACATACTCACGCAAAGGCGCCAAGACGCAATTTAAGACAATTACTTTTCTTCAAAGATCATATTCCCATCAATAAAATCTAACGGAAGTAGAGGTATTGGAATTCCATTATATTGAAGACGGAATTTTAAGTCTCTGATAAATGGATCTTCAACAATCTTTTGCTCAATTCTTAAAAAATTTGGTATAAAAGAATTTAAATCAAACCATTGTCGTTCTGGCATTTCAACAATTTCATATTCAGAGCCTGTAAGATTACTTTTTTGTAATGCTATTTTTATCGCAACATCTAAACCGCCAATTACATCCACCAACCCATTTCTTAATCCATCACTTCCTGCCCAAACTCTTCCCTGCGCAATTTTTTCAATCTCATCAAAAGATTTTTTTCTTCCCAAAGCAACCTTATCAACAAAATCTTTATACAAAGTTTTAATTCCTATTTCAGCGGTTTGTAATTCTTTATCAGTAAAATCGCGATCGGGAATTGTTAAACCGATTAATGGAAGTGTTGCGCCAAAACCAAGATCAGCAAACTTTCCTTTCTGAACGTGATCAACAGACATTCCTAAATTTTGTTTTAAAGTTTTGTTGTAAATGAATGAACCAATAACTCCGATTGAACCCGTGATTGTATTTGGTGCCGCAACAATAGTATCAGCATACATTGAAAGCCAATAACCGCCGGAAGCTGCAACATAGCCCTGCGAAACAATTACAGGTTTCTTGCCTTTATTTTTTCTAATCATATCAGCGATTAAATCTGCGGCAAGCGCATCTCCGCCGGGAGAATCAACACGCAATATTATTGCTTTTACATTATTGTTTACCATTGCGGCTTCAACATATTTAACTAAGGTTCTTGCTTTTATCCCGTCATCCATACTTGTGCCGCCAATAGCATAAATGACAGCAACCTTTGGTTTTGATCCCCAGTAATCATTTGGCAAATTAAATTTTTCTAAAGATGAAACACTTAAAAAGTTTTTATCTTTTCTTTCATACTTTTTAATTACTTCCCCGATATCACCCCAACGTGCAAGTGTATCAACAAGTTTTAATTTTAATGCATCATCCGGCAGATAGACAAAAGAACTGTCAACGATTCTGTCAAAATAGTCAGCAGTAAAATTTCTTCCTTGGCAGACATCTCTTTGTGCAAGCTTATAGTTTTCATCAACAAGTCTTTGCCTTTGTTCGCGATCAGCTTCACTAAAATCTTCACGAGCATAATTTTCAGCAGCGGATTTATATTTAAAATATCTTAGTTCGTGAAAACCAAGACCAAGCATATCCAGCGAACCTTTAAAAAATGTTCTGCCCATAATAAATCCATTTAAAGAAACAGTGCCCATTGGATCAAGAATTATTTTATCCGCAATAGATGCAAAATGATATTCATCCATTCCGGCTCTATCAACATAAATGTAAACTTTCTTTCCATATGATTTTATTTCACCCAGCTTCTCTCTTATTTCCCACAGAAGCTCACGATTAATATTCATTCCGGAAATATTTATTGCAATTCCGGAAACAGAGTTATCATTTTTTACTGCTTCTAATTGTTCTATAAGGTTGAACAGTGTTTTGGAGTTATCAAATAATCTGAAATTCTGATACTTCAATCCGCCTTGTAAATCCATGCTTACGTAATTGTCCTTACCGAAAAAACCATTTAATAAATTTCTATCATCAGCACCGACTCTGATTCCATAAGTGTTGTAAGATTGTTTTGCATCTTCATCAAAATGTGAAATTGATGTTAAGCCCAACACACCAAAGCCAAGTTGTACACCAACGTTAAAAGATTTTCTTTCAAAGTATCTTCCGACAATTCTTAATCCATCAATTGGTTCGATTGAAGCACCGGCGCTCCAGTTTATCTTTTCAGGAACTTTATCTTTTGTAAAAACATAATCACCAAAAAATGTTAGACGATAATTACCAAACGGTCTTAATCCTGCACCAATAATTCCTTCCCGTTCACCGTTAGTTGGTAAATTTCCTATCAAACTAAATGAAAGAAAATTTGCAGGGCGATAAATCATTCCAAGCGTGTAAAGATCTGATCGGTTGAAAAAATTAACAGCTCCCTTTGACCAGCCGTAACCAAATCCAAGACTAAATGATGAAGAACCGAATGCTGCGGAAAGTTTGTAATCTGTAATTGAAAAATCATTTATTTTTTGATTATTCATTGCAAAGCCAAAATTCGGGAGTGCGGTAAACAAACCCCAATTATCAAGATCATTAAAATCACCATTTCTATCATTCCAGGTAAAATAAAAATTTGGCTGGGATAAGAATGATAACTCAGCAGGATTATCATATCCGTTTAATCCAAATAAAATAGTTCCCGGTGATGCGAGCTCCATATCATTTTGTGTAAAATAAGAAGGGAATTTTTGCTGAGCTGATAATTGAGAAAAAGAAAAAAGAATAAAAACTGCAAATAAAAAATTGCGTAACATTTCTTTCCCTTATTTTGTTCCAAAAAATCTTTCCTAAAAATAACATTTAAAGTGAATAATAAATGACCTAAGACCAGAGGAACTAAAATTATTTTCACTCTGTTGATCCGTTACAATCAATTTAAATTCCTTTAAAAAATCTTAGGAGGTTCAAATGTACGGATTAAAATATCTTTCAGTTCTTTTTATGTTGATTTTCGGGATATCTATAATAACAGCTTGCAGTAACGATGATAACAATGTTGTTACACCCACACCCAAAGCCAAAGTATTAGTTACTCACGCTTCACCGGATGCTCCGGGAGTTGATCTTTTAGTTGATAACGTTGTTGCCGGAACTAATTTAACATTTCCCAATAGCACCGGCTATCTTGAAGTAAATGCAGGAACAAGAAACGTTAAAGTAAACGTAACCGGCACTTCAACAACTGCAATTCAGGCAAACTTAAACTTAGAAGCAAATAAAATATATTCAGTTTTTGCTGTTAATAATGTTGCATCTATTGAACCACTGGTTTTAGTTGATGATTTAACCGCTCCTGCAACAGGTAAGGCACACGTAAGATTTATACATTTATCACCAAACGCTCCTGCAGTAGATATAACTACAAATACAGGTGCTGTGGTTTTTGCTAATTATACTTTCAAAAAAGCTTCTGCATTTACTCCGTTAGATGCCGGGACTTATAATCTTCAAGTAAGACTTGCAGGAACATCAACTGTAGTTTTAGATTTACCTGGAATAACACTTACATCAGGAAAAATTTATACAGTGTTTGCTAAAGGTTTAGTTGGCGGAACAGGTTCACAAGCTTTAGGTGCACAGATTATTGTAAACAAATAATGATTAAGTAACGATTCGATGAGGATGGTGAAAGCCGGGTTGAGCAAATCCGGCTTTTTTATTTTGATAGTGAATGACTAATCATAAGTAATTCTTTTTGATTATTTTTACCGCATCAAAAAATGATTTTATATGATTGAAATAAAAGATCTGCACAAAAGTTTTGGCGACAATAAAGTTCTGCAAGGTGTTAATCTAACAATTGAACCCGGTGAAACAATTGTTATCATTGGCAGAAGCGGATGCGGCAAAAGTGTTTTGATAAAACATATTGTTGGTTTACTCGAGCCCGATTCCGGTTACGTAAAAGTTGAAGGAAAAATTGTTAGCGATCTTTCCCAAAAAGATTTGTATGAACTTAGAAAGAAATTTGGCTTCCTTTTTCAAGGTTCTGCTTTGTTTGATTCTATGACTGTTGAAGAAAATGTTTCCCTGCCTTTGGTTGAATCAAATGAAAGGTTCTCAAAAACAGAGGTTAAAAAAATTACAGAAGAAAAACTTGAGCTTGTTGGTCTCGAAGGTATTTTGGATCTTAAGCCGTCAGAGCTTTCCGGTGGAATGAAGAAACGTGTCGCACTTGCTCGTGCGCTTGTTACCAATCCTTCTTATATTTTATATGATGAGCCCACAACCGGACTTGATCCTATTATGTCCGATTCAATTGATAATCTTATAAAAGATCTGGCAGATAAATTAAATGTAACTTCTATTGTTGTTACGCACGATATGTACAGCGTAAAAAATGTGGCAAAAAAAGTTGCGATGATGAATGATGGGATTATTTACTTTATTGGCAAACCAGAGGAACTG
>DAIRCT010000015.1:29800-53399 GCA_036796535.1 Ignavibacteriaceae bacterium | reverse complement strand
TATTTTGATATTTTTGAATTAACACTTCATCATCTAAAGGCAAAAATGTTTTTAAAAGATCACAATAAAATCGCTATGATTCTTAAGGATCAGAAGATTAATTACGCGCAATTAATTAAAAACGTAAATTCGTATTCATCATTACTCCCATCAGAAAATTTATCCAAGGTTGCAATTTTTTCTGAGAATCGATTTGAATGGGTCTATTCATTTTATGCAACCCTGCTAAAAAAAGCTGTAGCTGTCCCGATCGATTATTTATCTTCAGCCGATGATGTGGCTTTTATCTTAAATGATTGCAAACCGGAAGTAATTTTTTATTCCAATGGAACTAAAGAGGTTTGTGAAAAAGCTATTGCACAACTAAATCATAAAATTGAAAAAATTAATCTTGATGAAATAAAAATTGAAGAATCAAAAGTTGACGCTACATTTCCTGAACCGGATCCAAATGAAACGGCGGTAATAATTTATACTTCCGGTACAACGGGCTCACCAAAAGGCGTAATGCTTTCTTATGATAATCTTCTCGTTAATATCGAAGCTGTGACAACTGATGTAAATGTATATACAAGTGATGATCTGGTTATGGTTTTACTTCCACTGCATCATATATTTCCATTAATGGGAACATTAGTAATTCCATTAAGTATTGGCGGAACAATTGCTTTTTCTCCATCAATGGCTTCTGAAGATATTATGGCAACACTGCAACACGGAATTACAATTATCATAGGTGTTCCGCGTTTGTACAATCTTATAAGAAAAGGGATTAAAGATAAGATTGATAAAAGCGCAATTGCAAAACTTCTATTTAGAATTGCAGAGAAGAAAAACTCGCTAAGTTTTTCGAGAAAAATTTTCGGCTCTGTCCAAAAGAAATTTGGCGGACATATTAAATATATGGTAAGCGGCGGCGCCGCATTGGATAAGGAAGTTGCTAAGGATTATCTAACACTTGGATTTGAAATCTTGGAAGGATTTGGAATGACAGAGTGCGCTCCAATGATTACTTTTACCCGTCCGGGCAAAGTTTTACCTGGCTCTGCAGGGCAGCCGCTTAAAACAAATGAAGTTAAAATTGTTGATGGTGAAATTGTGAACCGCGGAAGAAATGTTATGCAAGGATATTACAATCGTCCCGAAGAAACAGCGGCAATACTTAAAGACGGCTGGCTTTACACTGGTGATTTGGGCTACCTTGATGACGATAACAGGATTTTTATAACCGGAAGGAAAAAAGAAATTATTGTTTTATCCAACGGTAAAAATATTAATCCGGAAGAGATTGAAAATAAAATTCAGAGCATGACTGAAGTAATAACAGAGATCGGAGTTTTTGAAAAACAAGATATGCTGCACGCAGTGATTTATCCGGATTATCAAAAAGCAAAGGAACTTGGAATTGAAAATGTTGAAGAGATGATTAAGTGGCAGGTTATTGATAAATACAACCAATCTGTTACTCCTTATAAAAAAGTAATGAAGTTCAGTTTGATAAAAGAACCTTTACCGCGTACCAGATTGTTAAAACTAAAAAGATTTTTATTCCCTAAACTTGAAATGATTTCTAAAGAGAAATTAGAAAGTATTGTTGAACCTGATTTTCAGGAATACATTTTAATCAAAGATTTTCTAAAGCAGCAAAAAGAAATGACGATTCATCCATCTGATCATCTTGAAATTGATTTAGGATTAGATTCGTTAGATAAGGTTAATCTTGGCGTTTATCTGGAATCCAATTTTGGAGTTAAGCTTACTGAATCAGAGCTTGTTGCATTTCCAAACATTGTTGAACTTGCAGAAAATATAAGAGATAGGAAAACAAAATTAAGTGTTGAGGCAATTGATTGGGGAAAAATATTTAAAGAGCATCTTGATCTTGATCTTCCTAAAAGCTGGGTTACGCATAACATTATGAAAAACATTGCAAAAGTTTTTCTTAAACTTTACTTCAGATTAAAAAGTGAAGGATTAGAAAATTTGCCTGATGGTCCTTTCATTCTTGCACCAAATCATCAAAGCTTTTTTGATGGATTATTTGTTGCTGTATTCTTAAAAAATAAGTTGATGAAGCAAACTTACTTTTATGCAAAAGAGAAACATGTTAAAAATAAATTCTTAAAATTAGTTGCAGCTAAAAGCAACGTTATAGTTATGGATTTAACGGATCTAAAAACATCATTGCAAAAGATGGCAGAAGTTCTAAAGCGTGGAAAAAATATTATAATATTTCCTGAAGGAACCCGCACGCAAACTGGTGAAATTGGCGATTTCAAAAAAACATTTGCAATTCTTAGTCGTGAACTTAATGTCCCCATTGTTCCTGTTGCAATTAGCGGTGCTTACGATGCACTACCGCGAGGGACACATTTTCCTAAACCGTGGACTAAAGTCAATGTAAAGTTTTTAAAACCAGTTTTTCCTGAAAATCTATCTTACGATTCGATAAAAGATATTGTACAAAGAAAAGTCGCAGAACAACTTAAGAAAAAGTAAAATTATCATCGTTCAAAACCGTTGAAACGGTTGACTGTGAATTGATTGATTTGAATAACACCCGACTTAAGTCGGGTGTTAACGAGAATTAGAAGTTATTAAAACTGTTTTAACAGTTTTCTAATTAATATTTTATAAAATCATTTTAATTCTATGAAAAAAATAGGCTTAATACTTATTCTAATAATAATACTGCCTATTGCATTTCTGTTAGTTAATGAACTTGGCAAATTAAACGAGAACGAACAGGTTCTCGAACAAATCTATAACAACCAACTTCAGGCAATTCTATTTTCAGTTAATCAGTATTCAGAAGATATTGTTAGAAACAGTGCCAACAGTATAATTGATGATCTTGAATCCATTAAAAATTCCCCAAGTAGTGCAGAGACTTTTAGCAACTTACTTAACGAAAATAAATTAGTAAAATTTATTTTTACAATTGATAGTCTGAATGCACAGAAGATTACATTTTATTTTAAGAGAAATAGTGGCGTAACAAACATTGACTCACTCGAGCAATATTTTAAAGAAGTTATTGCAAGTAATGCTGATAAAATCAATAAGCTTTACGGTTATCGAGATATAGGTTATAATAAAATTGAGCCCGTTGCTCTACCCAGGTCAGACAATCAGTCATTGCTGGTGTTTACTGGTTTAAACAAACAAACAAAAAGAATTTACGGAACAGTTATAAATCCAGAGAATTTTATCACACAAATATTATCCCCCAGATTGCAGGAAGTGGCAAAGAATGAATTTGTAATTTCTGTTATAAATCCCAAAACAGGTTTTCAGTACAATTCCACAAAGGATTTTGAAAAACGATCAGTGCAAGCGCAAAAGACATTATGGATTTTTCCTGATTATAATCTGGGAATATCTTTAGTTGGAAAATCCATTGAGGACTTAGTTAAAGATCGTGCAGTGAATAATTTAATACTGATAGGAATTTTGCTGATTGTTTTAATCGTAGCAGTCTGGTTTGTCTATCGTGCTGTTAAAAAAGAATTAGAACTTGCTCAAGCAAAAGCTGATTTTGTTTCGAATGTTTCTCACGAATTACGTACTCCGCTGGCATTGATAAGTATGTTTGCAGAAACTCTTGAAATGGATCGTGTTAAAACTGAAGAGAAGAAAAAAGAATATTATTCAATCATAAGTCACGAATCTAATCGTTTGGGAAGAATAGTTAACACAATATTAAACTTCTCTAAGATGGAAGCGGGCAAACGTAAGTTTAATTTTGCAGAAGAAGATTTAAATGAAGTTGTAATTCAGGTTTACCAGAGTTACAGTTATCATCTTTACAATAAGGGATTTGATTTTGAATATGAACCCGGAATTGATATTCCAAAAGTTGTTATAGATCGTGAGGCAGTTTCTGAAGCTATTGTAAATCTTTTAGATAATTCAGTTAAATACAGCGGTGAGACTAAATTTATTAAAATGATTATTGGTAACGAAAATGATTCTGTGTTTATTGAGGTGCAGGATAAAGGAATTGGAATTGCTGATGAAGATCAAGAAAAAGTATTTGATAAATTTTATCGCGTTTCTTCCGGACTTGTGCACACAACTAAAGGTACAGGACTTGGACTATCACTCGTAAAGCAAATTATGGATGCACACAAAGGGAAAATTATTCTTAAAAGTAAGATTGGTGAAGGAAGTAGTTTTAAATTATTATTCCCAAAAAATTCTCAGTTAAATAGTGGAGAAAAAAATGCCTAAGATTTTAGTCGTGGATGATGAACAAAATATGAGAACCGGATTAAAAGATAATTTTGAGTTTGAAGGTTACGATATTGAAACAGCAAATGATGGGGAACAGGGATTAAAAAAAATTCTTGAGAATAGTTATAATCTTATTATTCTTGATGTAATGATGCCAAAGAAATCCGGCTTTGATGTTTGTAAAGAGGTTCGTAAAGCAGGTATAACAACCCCTATAATTTTACTTACCGCAAAAGGAGAAGAGATAGATAAAGTTGTTGGATTAGAACTCGGAGCTGATGATTATATTACCAAACCATTCAGCTTGCGTGAGCTGCTGGCAAGAGTAAAAGCAATTTTACGCAGAGGTGAAAATCTCGTTATGAACGAAGCAGCGCGTGAAGTTAAGATTGGAAAACTTGAAGTAAATTTTAACGGATACAAAGCAACATCAAAAAATAAAGATGTACAACTGTCTCACAAAGAATTTGAAATACTTCATCATCTATGGAAACATCGCAACACAACTGTAAGTCGGGATGATTTGTTAACTGAAATTTGGGGATATGATGAAAATCCCGCAACAAGAACAGTCGATAATTTTATTTTAAAGCTTCGGCAAAAAGTAGAAACAGATCCCAATCATCCACAAATAATTTTAACGGTTCATGGGATTGGGTATAAGTTGGTAATATGAAAAGTCCAAGCTAAAATGTTTTATTGGACTTTTAATTAAAGATTACTTTTAATTCTTCATTTTCAATTCCTAATTCTCATGACATTTCTTTACATCTCTTTACTCTGAGATGACACCTCTTACAATTCAATAAACTACGTTTGTGCCAGAAGCTTAAATTTATTTATCACTTATATACAAGAGGTACAAAATGAAAACATCATTATTACACAGTTCAGAAAAGTTATATTTTGCATTAGCCGCAATACTTTTCGTTTTATTGATTACAGATACTTTTGGGCAAAACCAGAAATTATCTGAAGTATCAAAGCATAAATATGCTTTACAAAATCTGGTTATGGGAATTCAATCTGAAAATGCCGGTGTTAGAGAAAGTTCGATATACTTTGCAGGGCAGTACAGATTCATAGATACTGAAGATGCTTTAATAAAACAGCTTAAGGTTGAAAAAGAATCTGATATAAAGGTATTGATTGGTTTGGCATTGTTTAGAATGAACAGTGAAAAAGGAATGTTCGAATTAAAAAAACTAGCATCAAGGGATGAAAATCCTGGAGTAAGAAGAATGAGTAGTGCAATTTATAATGAATATCTTGTTAATAATTCTAACAGAACTGCGGTTGTTAAATAATGAGAAGTTGTACAAATAATATTGTCATCACGAGTCCCGAGATTGCTTTTTGTTATAGAAGTTTATCGGGACGAAGTGATCTGATGATTCAATTAAATAAATAGATTGCTTCGTCTTAAACTCCTCGGAATGACTATTTCAAATCTTTAGCAACCTCTTCAACCTGTTTCCAAACCCGTATTAAATTTCCGCCAAGGATTTTTTCTATTTCTTCATCAGAATAACCACGGATAAGAAGTTCATAAACAAGATTTGGATATTTTGAAACATCATTCAAATCAACAGGAAGCAATCCGCCGGTTCCGTTAAAATCGGAGCCCAATCCCACATAATCAATCCCTACTAAGTTTTTTACATGATCGATATGGTCAGCGACATCTTTAACAGTTACTACCGGAAGAGGATTTTCTTTCCAGTAATTTGCTTCATATTGCCAAGCTGAATCTGTATCTGAATTAATATTATTAAGCTTTAGGTAATCTTTAATTGTTTCTTCACCAATTGTATATTGTTTATAAATATCATCTCTTAAGAAAAAGCTTGTAAAAGCAATCTGAATTACACCTCCATTTTTAGCCAGTGCTTTTATCATCTCATCGCTCATATTCCTTTCATAACCAGGTGTAAAAAATCTGCAGCAGGAATGTGAAGCAATAACCGGAGCTTTGCTTAATCTAATCACATCATAAAAAGTGCTGTCGCTAACGTGTGAAATATCAACCATCATTCCTAAACGATTCATTTCTTTAACTACCTCTTCACCAAAAGGACTTAGTCCATTCCATTTTCTTTCAGGATCATTAGCAGAATCACAGATATGATTCCATTTATAATGTGCGAGTGTTATGTAACGAACACCTTTATCATAAAACTCGCTGAGATTTTTCAAATTATTTTCAATCGGTGAACCGTTTTCCATTCCCATTGTTAATAAGATTTTACCTTGATTAATATTTTTATCAATATCAGAAGTAGATCGAACAAAATAAAATTTATCCTGCCAGGTTTTTACCATTTTATGAACCAGACTGATCATTGAATCCGCTTTTACTTTGGATTGACCTGTCCCTTCCAGACTTGGTGAAGTATAAATGGACATAAATGCAATATCAAGTCCGCCTTTTATTGAACGAGGATAATCGATTTCACCTTTGCTGAGTTGAATGACATCAAACCATTCATCGTAAAGCCAATCAGGTAAATCAATGTGAGTATCAACAAGGATATAATTTTTGCAAAGTTGCTCAGCTTTTTCCCAGATTGTTGAATCGATAGTTTGATTTTCATTTTGCGGATAAACACATTCGATTAAAACAGGGAATAATAAAAGTAATAAAAGTTTTTTCATTTGTCCTCTTAAAGAATATTGATAGAATGCATTGAGAAAATAGTTATTTTGAACTATCTGTCAAATCAATATCATGACAATTTTTTACAATTGTTTACTTTACGGTGATGCTATTAAATGGTTAATGAATTAGTTTTATATCAAGAAAAATTAAAAATGATTTATGAAACATAATCTTACAATAACCGCGATCAGTTTAATCCTAATTGCATTTTTCACGAGCGGATGCTTTGAAAATTCAAGTCCGCCGCCTCCACCAAAAAATGGAACAGAAAAGTTAGTACTTGATTTATCCGGTAGATGGAAATTTAGTCTTGGCGATAATATTAAATGGAAGGAAAAAGATGTTAATGATAGCAAATGGGAAAAAGTTTATGTACCATCATCGTGGGAGAATCAAGGTTTCCCCGGCTATGATGGATACGCTTGGTACAGAACATCATTTAAATTAACTCCTGATGTGGCTGCAAAGGATCTTTATCTTATTTTAGGATATGTTGATGACGTTGATCAAACTTTTATTAATGGTAATCTGATTGGTGTTTCCGGTGGATTTCCACCAAACTACAGAACTGCTTATAATGCATTTAGAAAATATTACATTCCGAAAGAGTTTCTAAAAAAAGATGCTGATAACATAATTGCCGTAAGAATTTTTGATAATGAACTTGACGGAGGCATATTGAGTGGTAAAATAGGATTGTATACTTATGAGGGAAGATTTGAACCTGATGTGAATTTAAGTGGAATATGGGATTTTAAAACTGGTGATGATTCATCTTTTCTAAAAAATGAAGCGGTTGATTCTAATACTGATAAAATTATGGTTCCCGAAAACTGGGATGTTCAGGGTTATCAGGATTATGATGGATTTGCCTGGTATAAGAAAAATTTTTATCTGCCAAAAGAACTTGATGGTGAAAGTATGATTTTACTACTTGGCAAGATCGATGATATTGATCAGACTTTTGTTAATGGAACTTTTGTGGGATCAACTGGTAAATGGAATTTTGAAAAAATACCAACCGAGTTTGATAAAAATGAGGAATATAGAATTAACAGAGTTTATTCTGTTCCGCAAAAGCTTCTAAAGTTTGGAGAACGAAATACAATCGTTGTAAGAGTTTATGATGGATTTAGAGAAGGCGGAATTTATGATGGTCTGGTTGGGCTGATTAAACTAAGCAATTACAAAAAATATTTCGGTAAAAAATAAAACTAATCAGTCCCAGATTTTAATGTTTTATTAGCATTATTAATTAGAAACAGGTATGAGATAATCATTATAAAAGCTCCAAACAATACATCTGAAGCAAAGTGAGCACCGATAACCACACGGCTTGCACAAACTGCCAATGCCCAGCTAATTATTAATCCTTTAAAAATAATTCTTTTGTAAAAAGGTTTATCAGTAAAGAAAACAAATAAAGCAAGCATCATAATACCCATTGCTGCGTGTCCGGAAGGGAATGAATCATTACCTGTTATGCCTTGTGGAATATACCATGCACTAAAGTTAGAATAATTTCCTGCAAGATCTCTGAATCGGATTCTACCCCAGAATATTTTTAATGGCTCAACAAAAACTATATATCCGTAAAAAAACATTTTAAAAGAAATTCGTGAAAACAAAACTGCCTTTTTTGAAAACTTGTATCTTTTTCTAAAAATTATCGATAGGATAATATTGAATAATACAGCAGTAAGAAAAAAATAATTTCTATGTACATTAAAGGCAATTACATCATTAGTAAAAGCCAGGGATAAAGCCCATAAAATATATATTGTGATTAATGAAGCTGTGGTCAATAAAAATCCGGTAAATAAAATTGTTTTTATGTTTGATGAAGCGCGGAGTGTAACAACATAAATGTGAATAGCTGTTAAAACTACTATCAATCCGGGTATCTCACCAAATTTTTCCAGAAAAATTGCCCAGCCGGCATCTGGATTATAAAGATTTATAGAAATCCAAAGATCGCTTGATTCCAATAGAAAAGCAGCTATAATCCAAACTAAGATTAAATAATAGGCAATTGTTTTATTTGATCTCTTCTTCAAAAAATTCTCATAAAGTTTATAATAATTTAATGAATGAACCACAAAACAGCTAATCATTATTATTTCGTAAAAGATTATGTGATTATATTTCTTACGGAAAAATATTTTTATACGAAAGGACCAAAAATGTTATTTAAATATTCAATTGGTAAAAATTTAAAGCATATCGATGATGCAATTAAAAATCTGAATGATCAAAAAATTGTTGATAGAATCTGGGAAAAAGATTATACAGTTTGGAGCAACGATCCAGCAGAAATCTCAAACAGACTCGGCTGGCTTGATAGTGTTGATGTTACAGGTAAATCATTTACTGAAATAAAAAGTTTTGTTGAAGATGTTAAAGAAGCGGGATACACGCATGCTTTATTAATGGGAATGGGCGGATCATCATTAGCTCCTGAGGTTTTTAGATTAACATTTGGAGTTAAAGATGGTTATTTAGATTTAGCTGTTTTAGATTCTACTCATCCTGATGTGGTGATGAATTATGCCAAGAAATTTAATCCTGCAAAAACTCTTTACATAGTTTCTACAAAATCCGGTGGTACAGTTGAAACATTTTCATTTATGAAATTCTTTTATAATTACGCATTGCACATGTTAGGCAAAGATGAGGTCGGAAAACATTTTGCGGCAATTACTGATCCGGGAAGTGGGTTACAAAAGGTTGCTGAGGAATTAAATTTTAGAAAAATATTTCTTAATGATCCAAACATCGGCGGTAGATTTTCAGCTTTATCTCTTTTTGGAATCGTACCAGCCGCTTTAGTTGGAATTGATATTGAAAAGATTTTGTCCAACGCAAAAGAAGAAACTTTGAATTGTAAAAAATCAGGTAAGGAAATATCAGAAAATGTTGCCGCGAAGATCGGAACGATTATTGGCGTATTAGGGAAGCAGGGGATAGACAAATTAACTTATATAATCTCGCCGGAATTTTCATATATAGGTGCTTGGATAGAGCAGTTGATTGCAGAAAGTACAGGTAAATCTGGAAAGGGAATACTTCCTGTTGATTTGGAATCAATTGAGCTACCTGAATTTTACTCAAATGATAGATTATTTGTTTACATCAAACTTAAGGATGATATAACTTATGATAAAAGAGTTGAAAAATTAAGATCCTCAAACTTTCCATTCCTTGAACTTGAACTTGAACATAAACTTGAACTTGGTAAGCAATTCTTTTTATGGGAATTTGCTACAGCCATTGCCGGATGGATTTTACAAATTCAACCTTTTGATCAGCCAAATGTTGAGCAGGCAAAAGTTGTAGCCAGACTGATGATGAAAGAATATCAGGAGAAAGGAAAATTACCTGAGCTGCAACCGGTACTACAGGATAAAGGAATAACGGTATATGGTAATGTAAAAGCTAAATCAATTGATGAAGTTTTAAATTCATTCCTATCTGATTGCAAAGGTGGAAAAAATTATGTTTCGATACAAGCATATCTTGCCCCGAATGAAAAAACGACAGAAGCTTTACAAAAATTAAGAACTTCTATACAAAAGAAATATAAGGTAGCAACAACGCTTGGCTTTGGTCCAAGATTTCTACACTCAACTGGTCAGCTTCACAAAGGTGATGCGGGTAACGGTTATTTCATTCAATTTACTTCAAGTATTGAGGAAGATTTACCGATTCCTGAAAATCCAGGCGAAGAAAAAACCTCAATCACTTTTGGAATATTAATTAAGGCACAAGCTCTGGGTGATAGACAAGCTTTGATTGATAATAAGAGAAAAGTTATTACGATTGATTTGGGAAAAGATATTTTAGAATCTATTGATAAATACTTTCTTCCTAATAATTAAATGGAATATTTCCAAGTTTTAATATTTATGAAATGAATAACAAAAGGAATTAAAAGATGAGTTCACCAAATGAATTAAAAAAAATAGTTAAAGAAAAGTACGGGGAAATTGCAAAAGTATCGAGCGGTGCCGGATGCTGCGGTCCTGTTTCTTACTGCTGCGGTGATTCCACGGCCTTAAATTTTACAATGATTGGTGATGAATATAAAAATGTAGATGGCTATGTGGCTGAAGCAGATCTTGGCCTGGGTTGCGGTTTACCAACAGAGTATGCGGGTATTAAAAAAGGTGATACAGTTGTTGATCTTGGCAGCGGTGCAGGAAATGATGTTTTTGTTGCTCGTGCTATTGTGGGTGAAGAAGGGCGAGTAATCGGTATTGATATGACCGAGCAGATGATTGAAAAAGCAAAAATTAACAATGCAAAACTTGGATATGAGAATGTTGAATTTAGATTTGGCGATATTGAAGAAATGCCTTTGCAAAATAATTTTGCTGATGTAGTAGTAAGCAATTGTGTCTTGAATTTAGTTCCGGACAAGAAGAAAGCTTTTTCTGAGATTTATAGAATACTAAAACCCGGTGCTCATTTTTGTGTTTCAGACATTGTTATCCAGGGCGAATTGCCCGACGGACTTAAAAAGTCAGCAGAGATGTATGCTGGATGTGTAGCTGGAGCTTTACAAATCGATGAATATCTTGATGTAATAAAAAATGCCGGGTTTAAGGATATAGAGATTAAAAAATCTAAAAAAATAAACCTGCCTGAAGACTTACTAATTAATTATTTATCTAAAGAGGGGATTAAAGAATACGCTAAAAGTCTTAAAGGTATCTTTAGTATTACCGTAGTGGGATATAAGTCTTAGCATTTTTCTTGCTATATCATCAATTTTAAGATAAATCACACAAATAATTTTTTTTTAAGAAAAGACTTGACAAATAATTTTTATTATGTATCTTAATAAGTAAGTGTTTACTTAATTATTTAAAGGATTCAAAATGGCAGCAGAAAGATTAGATACAGAAACCAGACAAGAACAGATTAAGAAAGCTGTTTTAGAGATTATATCAACCGAAGGGATTGGAAAACTATCTACCAGAAATCTGGCATCGAAGATAGGTGTTACCGAAGGAGCTCTCTTCAGACATTTTTCATCCAAGAAAGAAATTATGCTTTCTATCCTTGATGATGTAAAAAATGAACTTCTTGCTGATCAGGAAAAAATAACATTCTCATCTGATTTAAGTGCAGAGGAAAAATTATTTAAGTTTCTTTGTCTCCATATTAAGTATCTTATTGAAAATAAAGGCATTACAATACTTTTGTTTTCAGAAGCTGCCCACATGAATGAGCCATCACTTAAGAAAGGATTGCGCAATATTCTGCTTTCACAAAAAGAATTTATAAGCAGAATTATTAAACAAGGAATGAATGAAGGAATTTGGAACGATTCATTAAATGTTGATAATGTAGCTACGCTTTATATGGGAATTCCTATTTCATTAAATATTGAAATGATTCTTGCCCCTGGCACTATGAAACAAGAAAAATTTTGTGAAAATATGATTTGCTTGATTAAAAAAGCATTGGAAAAGAAATAAATATTTTTTAATAATATAGGTAAGTAAACGATTACCTAATCAAAGGAAATAAAATGGAAAACAAAACAATCAATATCGCAGCAGTTACAGATGATGGATTTACGATAAGCCAACATTTTGGCAGAGCCGCCTATTATGAAGTACTCTTTGTTGAAAACGGCAAAGTAGTTAAAAGAGAACGCCGCGAAAAACTTGGTCATTATAACTTTGCACAGGAAGAACATCATCATTCAGATGGACAGCACGGACTTGATGAACACTCACATTCCAAACACGTTAGTATGGCAGAAGTAATTAATGATTGCCAGATTTTACTTGCACGTGGAATGGGAAATGGCGCTTATCAAAGTATGCTTCAATTAAACATTAAACCTGTAGTAACGGATATAAAAAATATTGATGAAGCTGTTCAAGCCGTCATCAATGGTTCAATAGTAGATCACACAGAAAAATTACATTAATCAAATAAGGAGAATTAAAATGTTGAACGAAGTAAAATCCGACTTAGGCGGATTTCAATTACCGGAATGGACTTTCGAATTTCACGGGCATCGCTGCCCCTTTATGCCAATTGGTTTTAGAATGGGAACTTTGGCAATGGAAAAATTAGGCGTTAAAAAAAGTTTAGATCATCAAATGCACGTATTTTCTGAAATGGGTGTTGGTCACCCGCAAGGTTGTATGCAAGATGGAATTATGTCTGCAACCGGCGCAACATTCGGCAAAGGTATGATAGACAGAATGAATTACGGTAAAGTTGCCGCAATTTTTTGGTATCCAGGTAAAAAAGATGCGGTAAGAATTGTTCTTAAGAATGAATTCCAGGATAAGCTTGCACCGCACGAATTTTTTAAGTATCGCAAACAGGGAATTGAACCTTCCGAGATACCGGAGAATGTAAGAAAAGATATTATTGATATCGTTCTTAATGCAACTAACGATGAACTTTTTAATGTAATCGTGCTGAAAGATTTTAAATATGCTCCTGTTAAAGGTTCGTTTAACAAAGCAAAGTGTGAAGTGTGCGGTGAGTATGTTTTTGAAAGATACTTACGTGTAAAAGATGGAAAGAAAGTTTGTATTCCTTGTTCTGAAAGAACAGATGAGGAAGTAATAATTCATTTACCAAATTTAAAGTAAGGTGATTGTATGTATTTAATAGCTGGTGGCATCACTTTTATTTTTACTGCGTTACTCACCATAGCGGGTGTTGGAGCAGCATTTATCTTGATTCCTGTCTTTATCGCGCTCGGTATTGAAGTGCATACAGCCATGGCAACAGCTCTTCTTCTCAATGCCGTTGCGATGTCGGTTGCCTCTGTTAAGTTTGTTCGAAGCCGAATCATAGTTTGGAACGTAGCAATTCCAATTCTCATTGTTGCATCAATACTCTCACCCATCGGTGCGTGGGTTAGCCAAGGGCTTGATCGAAATATATTGCTCTGGTTATTCGTCGGGTTTCTGATATTTGCAGCGATGATGATGCTATTTTATACACCTAAGGCGAAAGAAACCATCGCAAGTACACGAGCACTTATCGTTGTTGGAATGACTGTTGGCAGTCTTGCTGGTTTTATTGGTGGATTGCTTGGCGTCGGCGGCGGCAATATTATTGTTCCGGCACTTGTTGCACTTGGTTTCGACCCTAAAAAAGCCTCTGCAACCACATCATTTGTTGTAATCTTCTCTTCATTAACCGGGTTTCTTGGTCATATGTCTCTTGCCGGAATGAATTACGGTTTAATTGGATGGACTGTGGCTGGTTCTGCAGGAGGCGCTCTTTTGGGATCTTGGCTTATGGTTGATAAACTTAAAGGTCGGCACGTAAAACTAATCATCGGTATTGTGCTTTTAGGAATCGCTGTTAAGATGATATGGGGAATGTTATGAAAAAGTTGTTATTAGTTCTTTTGGGAATTTTGATTTCATTGACTGCAAGTTATGCACAAAATGATAATCCTGAATTTCACGGATACATTCAAAGTCGTTTTACTTATAGTGATGGCAACAGCAGCAGTTTTATGATAAGGCGTGCAAAACTTTGGCTGGATGGCAAAGCTCCAATGGCTGATAATATCACATATAAAATGCAGGTAGTTTATCGCTCTGCTAATGATGAAAATTTTTATTTTCAGGATGCTTTTGCAGATGTAAAATGGAACTTTGGATTTTTACGGGTTGGCAAGTTTGTACCGAATTTTACTTTACAAAGAATGCAATCAGATGCTTTCATTCCAGTTTTAGAAAGAGCTAATGTAATCAATAATTTAATTCACGGAGATAAAAGTTCAGCTCGTGAAATTGGTGTTGAGGGAAATTTTGATTTACTAAATTCAAATTTGGAAATAAGTCTGGGTATTTTTAATGGCAATCAGAAAGTGCCCGGCAACAACATCAGCAATGATCTTCTTTACACAACAAAAATCAGTTACAATATTCTTAAGGATAAAGATGAGCTAATTAATATCGGCTCATCATTCGGCTACAGATTTTTAGATAATCAAACTTTATCTAAAATATTTTCATCCAGCGAAAACATTACCGGCAATGATTATCGTTATGGATTTCAAACAGAAGTTAAGCTAAACAAATTTGATTTTCAAAGTGAGTTTGTAAACGCAAATATCATCAAGAAAAATGCGTGGGGATATTATGCGTATGCAGGGTATTATCTAAACGATGATTTTCAATTACTTGCACAAATTGAGAAGTACAAAGATTTAAATCCTACATCAAATGATAATGAATGGTATCTGGTTGGTTTGAATTATTACTTTACACAAAAAAATAAATTAATGGCAGATTATAAAACTCAATTTAATGGTGATGGAAACATCAACATTGCTGAAATACAATATCAAATATTTTTTAATTAACAATAAACAACTTTCATAAACAAAGGAAAAATAAAATGGTTAATCCACAAGAATGGTTAGAGTTCGGACAAAAATTTCACGGACACAAATGCCCAGCAATGCCAATGGGCTTACGAGTAGGCGCAGCCGCAATGAATAAACTCGGTGTTGATAGAGCGCAAGACGGACAAATTATTGCGTTCGTTGATCTTGGTGAAGATCATTGTGCAACTTGCTATGCTGATGGCTTGCAGGTAATAATGGGTACAACATTCGGAAAAGGAAACATTAAAAAAACACACAAGGGTAAATGGGCTGTAACAGTTGTTAACAAAGCAACTGGAAAAGCAGTTCGTGTAACCCCAACCGCAGAAGCTATGCTTGCAAACAAACAAACAGACTTTTTCAAAGAGTACAGAGAGAAAGGAATTCCTGCAAGTAAAGTTCCCGCACAAGTTGTCGATCCATTAATTAACAAGGTAATGGCTGCACCGGAACAAATGTTAGTAAAAATTTCTGATGTGTTTGATTACAAACTTGAACCAAAGAAAGATAGCTTCAACGGATTTGTATGCGACGAGTGCGGCGAGATGACTGTTGAAGAATATGGAAGAATTAAAAATGGCAAGCACGTTTGTATTGATTGTGTAGCTAAATAATAATTGTTCTTTAATAAACTGAAAAAAACGGAGCGGCAAGGTGCCGCTCCACTAAATAAACAACGTATAAATTATGCGTAAAAGGATTTGCGCGAACAAATCCCGACATAATTTATACTCCAAAATAACTAAACATAAGGAGTTATAAAATGAAAAAGTTACTATCCACCCTGTTCAGCTTAGTAATGCTTGTTAGCATTTCTAATGCTCAATCACTAAAAAGCTCAAACATTTTGAGCGTGGGAACACAATTAAATTTCCCGATGAGTGATCTTTCTGATGTAGCCAGCACTGGCTGGGGCGTTACCGGACAATATGAATTCCATCTCGGTGGAAAGTGGAACGGTACATTAACAAGCGGTTATTTAAGCTTTGCTGAAAATAACGGTTTTACATATACCTCAGTTCCATTGGTAGTTGGTACAAAACTTTACTTTGTAAGTGGTTGGTATGGAATGGTTGAAACCGGAGTTCACTTTTATAGTTGGGATGGTCCTGCTAATACATCTGATTCAAAAACAGAATGGGGATTTAGCGTTGGAACAGGTTACGCAATTCCATTAAGTGAAAATATTGGCTTAGATCTTTCAACAAAGTATCAATACAATGTTGATAATCTAAGTTACTGGAATACTTACGTAAGCTTAATGTTCGGATTATAATTGCTACTAATTAAAAAAAACGGAGCGGCAAAGCCGCTCCTTTATTAAAAATAAAAAAGGAGATATAACGTGAAAAAATTGTACGCCATATTTTTTGCAATTGCAATATTAGCATCATCAATGTTTGCACAATCTGTTTTTGATAAGGAAGCTTCCGGCTTTCATAAAAAAGCAGTTATGGTTTGTGGAACAATGAAAGCTGAAGCACCAACTGAACAACAGGTAAATAATGTTATCGCTGATGCAGATGCAGAGCTTAAAATGTTGACTGAGAAATATAAAAATAATCCACCGGCAGAATATAAAAACGATCCACTGTGGTCAAGTTACTTTGATGATTTTGCAGATAATTTAACTCTTGTTAAAACTTTAGCTGCTCAAAAGGATTATAAAATTGCAGCAAAGTATTGTAATACATTCTGCCAAATTTTTGGAAGAATGCACAGAAACAACGGAACTGTTGATTTAACAGACATTTTATTTTCCCTCAATATGCAAATGAAACTTTCAACAGATATGGCTAATGCAGGTAACATAAAATCTGCGAAAGAAAATATTGGGATGATAAAAAAATTATTAGATCAATCTTCTAGCAAAATTAAAAATGCAGAAAACTTAGAACCATTGTTTAGCCCAATAAATAAAATGGCTAATGAATGGTTGAATGCAATTGAAAAAGACGATGCAAAATCAGCAAATGAACTTTATAAAAAATTCTCAGTTGATTTTCCAAAGCTATTCATTGCTTCGATGTAAAATAAAAAAACAATAAACTTAAAGAGGCAACAATGCTTAAAAAATTATCACTTATTCTTTTCTTTCCTGTCTTGTTATTTGGACAGGAAGTCCAGAACATAGGCACGCTATTCGACTCGTTAAAAACTCATCCGGTATCAAGAGCAGATGAAATTAATCTTGAGCTTTCAGAAACCGGCAAGAGTATGGCAGTTAGTCATCTTTTTCCGAATATAGATCTTTTTGGAAGATACGATTATTCATCCGAAGCAATTGGAATGATACCTGTTCCTCCTAATGATTTGTTTAGTTTAATTAAAAATCCAGCACTTACACAGCCATTCAGTGAAAATATTTATCGCATTGGTGCTTCTATCTCGATGCCAATTTTTGTTAAATCAATTTATAGTATGATCTCCAAAGCATCTATGATGAATAAATCTGCAGAAAGTAAAAAATATATTAATCTTCTTAAAAATGAAGCGATGATTGTAAGCTTGAATGCCAATCTAAATTATATGGATGCTTTAACTAAAGCCCTTGAACAAAAGAAAACATCATTATTAAAAACCAAAGAGTTTGTTTTACTTATGGTTAATAATGGAAGAGCGCCGGAATCTGCACTACTAAAAATTAATAGCGGCATAAATGAAATTGATGTAATGAAGAATGATTTGGAATTGCAACGACAGGAAGTTATTGCTGCAATTAAAAATTTAACCGGAGTGTCATTAAGTAAAGGAATTCTAATGACACAGAGTGGTAATTACCGGGATGGAGAAATTAAAGCATTAGAACCGCTGAAAGAAAAATTAGAAGCTGATCAATTGAGCCATAGAGCAGAAATTGAAAAACTTTATCCAATGTTAGTGCTGCAAGGAAATTATAACCGAAGTTTTGCTAAAGCTTATAACAATGATAAAGATGTTGCAAAAAATTATTACACAGTTGGATTGGTATTAAAAATTCCGTTGTTAGCAATGGATCAATACTCACAGATAAGTCAAAAATCTGTTGAAGTAAAAGCAAGCGAAAATGAACTAGAAAGAATGAATCTCGAACTGAGCTCTGAAGCTGATAAATTACAGACCAGTCTTCCACTAATTGAAAATTCAATTCAACTTTATACTAATAATATTAAGGATAAAAAAGAGTTGCTTGAAATAGCAAAAGTAAGTTATCGTGCAGATCAAATGACGATGGAAGATTACTTAAAATATGAAGATGATCTTGTTCTTGAAAAATCAAAATTATTTAAAGCACAGGCACAAAAGTGGCAAACACTTGTTAAGCTTGCTGTTATTTATGGAAATAGCATTGAGGAGATAGTAAAATGACAACTTTATTTTATAGACTTGGAATGATATCAAAAGCATTAAAAATTGGAATCGTTATTTCGATCCTTATCGTTCTGGGTGCAATATTTATTTTAATAAAAGCTAAAAGAGATGAGGCAGAATTACCTATTGCCAAAACTTATTCGATAACCGTATCAACTTTTAAAGTTGAGAAACAACAAGTTAGTTTAACGCTGCCCTACATTGCTCAAACACAAAATGATATGGATGTTAATCTTGCATCTAAAATTGCTGCACGTGTAGATTACGTTAAGAACAGCGGAGTATTTGTTAAAAAAGGTGAAATAATTGCAAAGCTTGATGCAACAAGCATAGAAGCAAATCAAAAAAGTATTGAATCACAATTAGCGGCTACAAAAACCGCATTGAAAAATTTAGAAGCAACACATAAAAGAACTTTAGAACTTCTTGCAGTAAAAGGCGCTTCTATTGAACAATCTGAATCCGAAGAAAGCAGGATTGCAGAGCTCGAAGCAAAGGTTGAATCCTTAAATCAAAGTTTGAATGATGTATCCAATACTCTAACCTATGCAATTATTAAATCACCGGTTGATGGAATGATTTCCAAAAACACAGTAAATGTTGGTGATATGATAATGCCCGGTCAACCAGTAGCTACTATAAGTGCAAGCAGTGATTATTATCTGATGCTTTATGTTCCCTCTAATGTAAAAGTTTATAGAGTGATTGTTGATAATAAAAGTTATCCGGCTATTCCATTAAATGCAACTATGAATGGTTTAACTGCATATAGAGTAAATGTAGAACCAGGTGGAATGATGACTGGTGAACGCGTTGAAGTAAATGTAGAAGTTTTTAACGGTGTTGGTATTAAAATTCCTTTTGATGGAATTTTAAACAGAGATAACAAAAGTTATGTGTTTGTAAAAGAAAATGATAAGGCGATCCCGACTGAAATAAATATTATTCAATCCGGCGAAGATGGAGCAGTAATAAGCAATAATGAACTTGCCGGTAAAGAAATAGTTGTTGCAAAGCAGGATATTCTTTTAACTCTCCTTAGTGGTGCAACACTAAAAACGGAGGGTAAATAATTATGTTCGAATATTTTTATAATCGTCCGCATCTGCTTTATTCGCTGATTGCAGGGTTTTTTATAATTGGACTACTTGCGTTAATTACGCTTCCAAAAAATTTATTCCCCGATTCAACACCTCCGCAGGTAATTGTTCTAACAAAAGTTCCCGGTGCAACCGCACAGGTAGTTGCAAACACAGTATCAAAACCTATTGAGCAGGAAATTGCACGCTTGGGTTTAGTTACTGATGTAAGCTCTATAAACGTTGCTAACTTTTCAATTGTTAAAGCAGAATTTAGTTATGAAAAAGGATTGAACGCAGCCGCTGTTGATGTTGCAAATGCCCTTTCAATAGCAAAAGGTGTTCTTCCTCAAGATGTAAACCCGGCAATTTATACCGCCGGCGATTTCGTTCTTCCGGTTGATGTTATTTCACTATCACCAAAATCTGATAATATGAGTCTTGGTGATATTAGAAAAATCGCCGATAGTTATTTGAAGCCATATTTGCTCAGCAATCCCGATATCGGTAACGTTGAAGTTTTTGGCGGTTATGAAAGTTCAATCAATATTGAAGTTGATCCATTTAAAGCAAAAAAATATAATATTGATTTTGATAAAATTGCTAAAGCACTGCAAACATTAAATCGTGATATGCCGGTTGGTTTTGTTAAAGGTGAAAATAGTTTTTATACAATTACTTTTTATGGCGAGAAAGATGAAATTGAACGGTTAAAACAAATTACTGTTTTACCAAATGTTAGATTAAGCGATGTTGCAAATGTAAGCTGGAGTTACGCAAAGCGAACAAGCGGTTATATCGGCAACGGTAAGCCGGCAATTGCTTTAGCAATTCAGCGTGCACCCGGCGGTAGTGTTCTGGATGTTAGCAAAGCTGCACGTAAAGAAATGGAAATACTCCAGGCAAAATATCCCAATATAAATTTTGAAATTTCTGATACTCAGCGCGATTTAATTGAACTCTCAAACGAAAATATGCTTGTCGCACTTCGCGATGCTATTTTTTATACATTATTAATTATTCTTTTCTTCCTTGGAAACTTCAGGGCAATTATCGCAGCAGCAATTACAATCCCGATGGTATTCTTTTCCACAATGGCTGTTATTTGGCTGACAGGTGGAAGTCTTAACATTGTAATTTATACAGCTATAATTCTCGCACTTGGAATGTTGACTGATAACGCTGTTGTGGTTCTGGAAAATATTGAGCGTCATCTCAACGAGTTAAAGGAGGATTTACAAAAAGCAATTAACCTCGGAACGAAAGAAGTTATCGGTCCAATCTGGTCAGGTACAATAGCTACGATTGCAATTGTATTTCCTTTGATGTTTGTAGGTGGATTTCCACAAAAAATATTTCAACCGCTAATCTTTACATTAATCATTGCGTTGTTAATTTCATTCTTCCTTTCGATTACATTCATTCCAAAATTGTTGGAAGCTTTGTATAAAAAAGGAACCGGCAAAACAAAAGTTGAACTATGGTTTGATAAAATATATAATAAAACTATCGGCAGTTTAGTTGAACCCTATGTAAGTGTAATTAAATTTTCAAACGGCAAGAATAGAATGTGGCGCCGTGTAGTTCTAACTCTTGGCGTGGTTTTGATTTTAATTCTTAGTTTGAAAACAATTATGCCTACAATTGGAAAAGATGCGATGCCTCCAATGGATACAGGCATAATTAAAGCACAGGTAATGTTCAGTTCAAACTCAACTGTTAACAGTGCTGAATCAAAATTAGAACCATTTTTACAATGGCTTCACAAACAACCGTGGGTAACAACAAGCTCTGTTTCTTTTGGAACTGAAGCCGGTGTATTAAGTCTTGGAAGCGGAAATCTTCCGGCAGAAGCTACAATCACTATTTATTGTGTAAATCGTTTTGATAGAAAAATGAATATGTGGCAGATTGAAGATATTATACGCGATAAAATTTCTCATCTTGAAGGCATAAAGAAAAATGATGTATATGATTTTGGTGCAACAGCACTTTCTACAATTAAAGCAACTCTTGATGTTAGATTAAAATCACCAATGGTTGATGGTCTTGCAGAAAAATCTCATAAAGTTCAGGAAGCATTAAAAGATATTAAAGGATTAACTTCAATATCCGCAAGCTGGGATAAAGACTTTAGTGAAATTGTTCTTAATATTGATGAGAATAAAGCGTTAAGCTACGGCATAACTCCTTTTGAAATCGCAATGCAAATTCCGGTTCGGGGACAAGTTGTTGGACTAAATGCTGATTACCAATCTTTAAATACACAAATAGTACGACTGTATCTAAAAGGTAAGTTTGGCGAAAATGAACAAACGCTAAGACTATTGCCGATCCACACTCCAATGGGTGAAATACCTCTTGAGCATCTCGCAACAATTTCTAAAAGTTTAACCTTTGCAAAAATTGAACGCGATAAAATGCTTTACAGCATTGACATAAATGGATATCGTGCTAATCGTCCGGTAAGCCATTTAACTGATGATGCTGAAGCGTCATTATTAAATATCAAAAATGATGATGATGTGATAATGACACAAGAAGGAGACATTGCACAGATTAACGATAGCTTTTCCCGAATGACAAAAGCAATTGGCTTGGGCATAATAGTTTTAATTATGGTTTTAATTTCAATATATCGTTCTGTAAAAATGGCTTTCATTATGATTGCTGTTTTACCGCTCGCAATGATTGGAGCAGCGTGGGGAATGTTATTATTCCATAAACCGAGTTGTATGCCGAGTATGCTTGGAATCTTACTCCTATTTGGAATTATAATTAAGAATGCAGTATTGCTGATTGACTTCTATCAAAAATATAAAGAAGGCGGCGAGTCACCGTTTGAAAGTGCAATTGAAAGCGTGCGTGTTCGTTTCCGTCCGGTTATGATGACGGCTTTCGGCACAATTGCCGGAATGATTCCTATAGCACTTGAACAAGCAGTTGGATTGGAACGATTAAGTCCATTAGCAGATGTTGCAATTGGCGGATTGTTAATCGGCACTTTGCTAACATTGATTTACGTTCCAATGTTTGCATATATAGTTGATACAAAGAAAGAGAAAAAACAACTGAATCCTGGCAATTAAAAGAACAACAAATAATTAAAGGAAGTAGTTATGAAAAACCTAAATCCAAAAATAATTCTTCTGCTTTCATTTGTGATAATTTTTTGTTTTACACAAACGAAAATTTATTCGCAGCAAATCACTATTGGTGTAAAAGGTGGGTTAAGCATACCTGAACTAAAGGGTGGCGGAACTCCGCAAAGTGAAGGTTACTCTTCAAGATTAGCCCCGAATTTTGGAGCGTACATCAACTATGAACTAAATAATTATTGGTCTCTGCAATCTGAGATTTTATTTTCAGGACAAGGAGGTAAACGAAACGGATTGCAACCGATAGATAATTTACCGGGTATTCCGGTTCCACCTAATACTACTTTGTATGCAAACTTTGATAACGAAACAATAATTAATTATTTGGAAATACCTGTTTTAATTAGCTATACGTTTAACGGTAGCAACTCAGGATTATCAGAATATATTGATGCCGGTCCTTATTTAGGCGTTTTACTAAATGCCAAAACTAAAACAAGTGGAAACAGCAAAATCTATCTGGATAAAGATGGCAGCATACCATTAACAATTAATGGTTACGAGTTACCTGAACAGAATTTTGATTCAGAAACAAGTACCACATCTGATATCAAATCAATAAATATTGGAATATCCGGAGGAATAGGAATAAATCTAAATCTCGGTTCAGGTCAACTTAATTTAGATCTGAGAGGTGTTTATGGTTTTATTCCAATTCAATCTGATGATGCAAATGGTTCTAATAATACAGGTGCATTGTACTTAACTATCGGGTATGGATTTAAAATTTAAT
>DAIRCT010000015.1:26004-29700 GCA_036796535.1 Ignavibacteriaceae bacterium | reverse complement strand
ATTCCATTTGTTTGAGGTTAAAAGGTTGGAACTAATATGATTAAAAAGATTCTTTTACCTTTGGAGAATTCTCCTTACACAAATTCCGCATTAGATTATGCTTGCTTTGTTGCTAAGCGACAGGATGCAGTAGTAACCGGTGGAATTTTTTTAGATGTTGAGAAAATAAATAAATCGTTAGGAACAATTGATAAAAATTTTAACATCAAATGGAATAACAAAATTGATCCTGAAACAATAGCAAACGCAAAACCAACTTTAGAGTTTTTAATACACGCCTTTATTAGTAAATGCGAAAATCAAAAAGTTAAATTTAATTTTGAAGAAGAGATTGGAATGCCGAGTTCAAATATCTCGCCCATATCTAATTTTTATGATCTTATTGTTACCGGATTAAAATCTGATTTTAGTTTAATAAAAAAAAACTTCGGATCTTCTTTTCTGCTAAAAATTATAGAAACATCTGCAACCCCTGTTTTAGCTGTACCACATTCTTATAGACCTACAAAAAATATTGTAATTGCTTACGATGCAAGTTTAATGGCTTCACGGGCATTGCAAAGGTTTGTTCACACCGCAAATTTTTCAGATCAAAGTATTACTATTGTTTCGTCTTCCAAAAATGTAACTAAAGGTGAAGAAAATCTTAAAAGAGCTAAAGAATATTTATTGGCTTATGGTGCAAAAAAAGTAGAAACCGATCTATCACGGTTTGAAATTAAAAAAGTTTTGAAATCTTCATATTTTGATTTTGCAGATTTAATTGTTCTTGGTGTTCATTCACAAAATATTGTTAAAAATATTTTTGTTGGAAGTCTTACCAAGCAATTGATTTTGGATGCTAAAAAAGCTTTATTCATTGGAATTTAATTATTAAAAAATTTTACTTTAATTATTTACAGAGGGAAAAATGGAATCAAGTTTAATTAACTCAACCGATCTTTATCGTCTTCCGTGGACTTTACCTGATAACGGAATATCCTGGCTTGAACCAACAGCACATTGTAATCTTAATTGTTATGGCTGCTATAGGAAAAATATAAAAGATTCTAACAAATCAATGGAACAGGTAAAACACGAGCTTGATGTTTTTCAATCTTTAAGAAAAACCGACTGCATATCCATTGCCGGCGGTGAGCCGCTGCTTTATCCAAATATTATTGAATTAGTTGCAGAAATAAAATCACGTGGACTTAAACCTATAATTAACTCTAATGGAATTGCTTTAACAAAAGAATTACTGCACGAATTAAAAAAAGCTGGTGTGTTTGGTTTTACTTTTCATATTGATAGCAAACAAGGACGCGGGCGCGGACCAAAATGGGAAGGTAAAAATGAACTCGAATTAAATGAACTTAGATTGCATTACGCTGAAATGCTTGCTGCAGAAGGCGGTATAGCGTGTTCATTCAATTCAACTGTTTATGGTGATACATTACAATATGTGCCAGAGTTGGTAGCGTGGGCACAAAAGCATATTGATATTGTTCACACTATGGTTTTTATTTTGTTTAGATATGTAACTCCTGATTTGCCTTATGATTTTTATGCCGGTGATAAAAAAATAGTTTTTGATGATATTCATTATCATTCAGATAAAGAAGAAGTAACCAATCTAATGGCTCCCCAAATTGTTGCAGAAATAAGAAAGAAATTTCCTGATTTCACTCCGGCTGCATTTTTAAATGGAACTCATAAAGCTGATGATTTTAAATGGTTATTAACAGAGCGTATCGGTAATAAAGATAAAATATTCGGTTACTTAAATAATAAATTTATCGAAATGGTAATGGAGTTTTATCATTACAGAAATGATCGCTATTTATCTTATGCTTCTCCCAAAACTCTTAGTTTAGGCAGAGCAACAATGTTTAATCTTTGGGCGATAAATAAAAGTGTTCGAAACGCACTTAAAAAATATCTTGGATATATCGCAGCAAATCCATTCAGAGTTTTTAAGAAAGCTCATATGCAATCTATAATGATTATTCAGCCAGTAGATTTTATGCCGAATGGTGATCAAAGTATGTGTGATGGCTGTCCGGATATAACTGTATGGAAAGACAAAAACGGAAAAGATCAATTAGTTTGGTCTTGCAGATTAGAAGAGCCGATGCAGTATGGTGAATTTTTAAAAACGGTTCCTAAAAATTAAACATTATCAAAAAAGGAGTGTAAAATGAAAGTCTCAGAAATAATGAATACTCAAGTTCATACTATTCTGCCTGATACAAAAATGAAAACAGTTAACCGAACGATGCAGAAATATAATTTGGGCTATCTTTTTGTAGTAAATGAAAAGAAAGAAATTCAGGGAGTAATTACTTACACCGATTTATTCAGATTAGTTCTGCCTTCTTATCAAAAAGTGATGGAAGAAGGTTTACTTTGGCTTTCTCCGGAAGTAATTGAAAGTCAGGCGCAAAATTTAATGGATAAACCAGTTAAAGAATTTATGGAGAAAGATGTTTTAACAATACATCCGAATGAAATGGTTTTTAAAGCAGGTGCTGAAATGATTGCCCATAGTGTTAAACAACTTCCTGTCGTTGAAAACAACAAATTAGTTGGAGTAATTAGTTTTCACGACATACTCTGGGAATTGTTAATGATCAATAGATAATGATGAAAAAATTTAATACTTTATCCTAAGGAAAGGATAATTATGAATAATAAATATCAATTACTCGTTAAAGAGTTACTATCTCTCGCCGAAATTGAAATTAATGGCAGCCACCCCTGGGATATTCAGGTGCACGATGATAGATTTTACAAACGCGCTGTTACAGAAGTTGAGCTTGGTCTCGGCGAATCATATATGGATAATTGGTGGGACGTTGAAAAACTTGATGAAATGATTTTTAGAATTATCCGTGCTGATTTACAAAATAAAGTTAAACGCAATCTTAAAGTAGCTTTACAGCTTGCCGGATTTTATTTAATAAATATGCAGGCAAGACGAAGAGCATTTATAATTGGTGAAAGACATTACGATTTAGGAAATGATCTTTTCCAGAATATGCTTGATAAAAGAATGAACTACAGTTGTGCATACTGGAAGAACGCAGCTACTTTAGATGAAGCTCAGGAAAATAAACTCGAACTGATTTGTAAGAAAATTTATCTCAAACCCGGAATGCGTGTGCTTGATATCGGCTGCGGTTGGGGCGCTTTCGGGAAATATGCCGCTGAAAAATATGGAGTTGAAGTAGTTGGACTTACTGTTTCAAAAGAGCAAGTTGCACTCGGTAAAGAATTATGTAAAGGTTTACCAGTTGAGTTAAGATTACAGGATTACAGAGAAATAAATGAAAAGTTTGATCGTATAGTTTCAGTTGGAATGATTGAACACGTTGGATATAAAAATTATAAAGAGTATTTCCAGATAGCTGCACGCAACCTGAAAGATGACGGACTATTTTTACTTCATACAATCGGTGAAGTTCGCTCTACAAAAAATACAGATGCGTGGACGCATAAATATATCTTTCCAAACGGAATGCTACCATCAATAGCTCAACTTGGTAAGGCAATTGAAGGTATATTTGTTATGGAAGATTGGCATAATATCGGGGCAGATTACGATAAAACATTAATGGTTTGGTTTGATAATTTCAACAATAGCTGGGATAAAATAAAAGATAAATACAGCGAGCGATTTTATAGAATGTGGAAATACTTTTTACTTTCAAGTGC
>DAIRCT010000015.1:0-25904 GCA_036796535.1 Ignavibacteriaceae bacterium | reverse complement strand
TATGGAAATAATTTCACAAATACCTAAAGACTTAAGCAGCTTTCTACTTGTTGTCCTTTTCTCTTTATTAATCGGACTTGAGCAAAGAAGACTTCATATTGAACTTGAGTTTGAGTCATTGTTTGGTACCGATCGTACAATTACTCTTATCGGTATTTTGGGATTCATTCTTTACATACTTAATCCGGTTACTCTTACATTATTTTTTGCCGGCGGTTTTGTGCTTGCTGCATTACTTGGAATTTATTATTTCAATAAAATCAAAGTTAAAAATCAATGGGGACTAACTTCTGTAGTTATTGCTTTAATTACTTATTGTCTCACACCGCTTGTTTATTTACAGCCGCCCTGGATGGTTATGTTAATCTTCGTAACAATTTTGATAGTGGTGGAGATGAAAGAAAGTTTATTCCAATTCTCGAAAAAATTTGATAGAAATGAATTTACTACTCTTGCAAAGTTTATAATTATTGCCGGAATAGTTTTACCCTTACTGCCGCACGATCCGATATCTAAATGGATTAACATTTCTGCTTATCAAATCTGGTTATCAATTGTAGCCGTTTCCAGTATTTCTTATTTCAGCTATTTGTTAAAAAAGTTTGTGTTCCCAAATTCCGGAATAATATTATCAGCAGTTTTGGGTGGATTATACAGCAGTACTGCTACAACAATTATACTCGCTAAAAAAAGTAAAGAAGAAAATGATGCTGTTACAATCACTTCCGGAATACTTGCTGCAACCGGAATGATGTACATCCGAATATTAATACTTGCCTGGATTTTTAATTTTAATGTTGCGCTGAAGTTACTGCCTTATTTTACTGCATTTGTAATTATAAGTGCTGTGCTAATTGCTTTGCTTCAAATGAAAAGTAAAACGCCTGAAGCTGAACTATTAAAAGTAAACAATACTCAAAATCCATTGGAGTTTAAAACTGCTTTAGTATTTGGATTACTTTTTGGATTTTTTGCCGTGCTAACAAATGTTGTTGTTGCTAATTACGGAAATATGGGCGTAAATATTCTTTCATTCATTGTTGGAGTTACGGATATTGATCCTTACATCCTGAATTTATTTCAGCATACTGATAGTAGTTTGCATATCAACACGATTGTTAATGCTACAATTATAGCATCTGCAAGTAATAATCTTATTAAGATGATTTACACTTTGATTTTAGGCGAATCAAAAATTAAAAGAAACATTGTTATTGGTTTTTCTGTTTTGATTGTTGCAAGTGTTCTTTCGGTTATTATTTGAATTACAATAGCAAATAATGATGAGTTTGTTAATCCTCTACGAGGATATATGAATTCAAGATAGATTCATTTCTACAATAATTTGACCTCTACGAGGTCTAAAAACATCGTAGATGTTTAATTATTGTAGTAGGGACAAATAAACCCAGCAAATACATTATCCTCGTAGAGGATAAATAAATAATACTAGTACATTAAAGTCAATTAGAGAAGTTAAATTGTCTGGAAGAAAAATTAAGTTGACGCCTATGCGATAAATCGGGACTAAGCAATCTCATAAAAGAGAAAGATTGCTTCACCCACTGAACCTGCCTGCGGTAGGCAGGGTGGGATTCGCAATGACAGAAGGAAACGGTCATTGCGAAAGACGATAGTCTCGAAGCAATCTAAAGAATAAACGTAAACTCTTAACCTGGGAAATTAAAATGGACTTAGAAAAATATTTATCAAATTTCGATTACGAAGCCCGGAAGAAAATGAAAATACAAATTCCGGAATTATTGGAATTATTAAAGAAGGACAAAGTTCAATTTGTTGATGTTCGTTTCAAAGAAGAATTTGAACTTTGGCATTTTTCATTTTCGAAAAATATTCCGCTTAATGAAATGCCGGATAGATTAGCTGAAATTAATAAAGATAAATTAGTTGTAACTGCTTGTCCTCATTACGATAGAGCAATTATGGGCAGAATCTTTTTAATGCAAAATGGATTTAACGCAAGATATTTAGTTGAAGGTCTTTTAGGATTGGCAGATTATTTACGAGGCGATATTGCAAAAAATTTTTATAATTCAATTAAAAAATCTGAGTAATCTATGTCAAAATTTGGATTGGCACTTGGCGGCGGCGGTGCAAGAGGTTTGGCTCACATTGGTGTGCTAAAAGTTCTTGATGAAGAAAATATAAAGATTCACTCGATTACTGGTTGCAGTATGGGCGCACTTGTTGGCGGTTTGTATGCCTACTATGGCAATGCTAAGGAAGTTGAGGATTTTATCTATAAAGCAATTAAACATCCAAAATTTGTTGAGCTTGGGACTGATAAATTAAAAGAGAATAATAAAAAACCGGACAAGAGTTATTTCGAACAGTTTTATGATTACGTTGGAACCAGAATTCAAGCTTTAAGAGCATTAAACCGTCTCTCCTATTTTGATGAGGAACTAACTAACGAAATCTATCAGATTATTCCTGATACTCCGATCGAAAATCTCAAAATAAAATATTCTGCTATCGCTACAGATTTACTTTCCGGCGAGGAAGTTAATTTTACCAGAGGAAGTTTAAGACAGGTAATAAAAGCAAGTTCTGCAATACCGGGAATTTTTCCACCGGTTAGATTAGATAATTATTTTTTAATTGATGGAAGCGCATCGGAAAGTGTACCTGCCGGCAGAGTGCGCGAAATTGGCGCCGATAGAGTTTTGGGTGTTGATGTTACCCGATGTATAAAAACTATTGATCAACCGCAGAATGTATTTGAAATACTTTATCGTGCTGAGGATATTACTTCATTTCATCTTTCCGTTTTAAGATTACGAGAAGCTGATCTGGTTATTCGTCCGCAAGTAAGACATTTAACCTGGGCTGATTTTGATATGACAAGCGAAATAATTGCAGCAGGTGAACAAGTCGCTAAAGAGAATATTGCTGAAATTAAAAAACTGATTAACCGAAATTCTTATCTCTTAGAGTTTGAGCATTACATCAAAAAATTAAAAGGAGATGCTTAAACAAAAGCTGCTAACCGATGAATAGAGAATTACTTCTTAATAATCTAAAATCTAATCCGAATAAAAACTGGGATGTTATTGTTATCGGCGGCGGTGCAACCGGTTTAGGCGCTGCTGTTGATGCTGCTTCAAGAGGATTTGAAACTTTACTTGTTGAGCAATCTGATTTTGCAAAAGGCACTTCAAGCAGAAGCACAAAATTAGTTCACGGCGGAGTTAGATATTTAGCGCAAGGTGATCTTTCATTGGTATTCGAAGCTCTTCACGAACGCGGATTGCTTTTGCAAAACGCTCCTCACCTGGTTAGGAATCAACAATTCATTATTCCAATTTATGAATGGTGGGAAGGTCCTTTTTACAACATCGGAATGAAGGTTTATGATTTGATGGCTGGGAAATTGGGACTCGGTCCTTCACAAAAAATCTCCAAAGAAGAAACATTAGCGGCAATTCCTAATTTAGATCAAAATGGATTGCTTGGCGGAGTAATTTATTATGATGGACAATTTGATGATTCGCGGCTCGCAATAAATCTTGCTCAAACAGCAGTTGATAATGGCGCAACTGTTATTAACTATATCAAAGCTGTTGGATTTACTAAAGATGATAATGGATTATTAAACGGAATAAAACTGCTCGATGTAGAAACAAATGAAATATTTATTGTAAAAGGTAAATCATTTATAAATGCTGCCGGAATTTTTGTCAGCGATATAAAAAAACTGGATGAAGAAGAATCTGCAAACTCAGTAATTCTTAGCCGCGGAGTTCATATTGTTCTTGATAAATCTTTTCTTCAAGGTGATTCTGCGATAATGATTCCACACACTTCAGATGGTAGAGTTTTATTTGCTGTGCCGTGGCATAACAGAGTAATCATCGGCACAACCGACACAGAAGTTAAAGAGCCATCGCTTGAACCAAGAGCATCTAAAGAAGAAATTAATTTTCTGTTAAAAACTTCTGCAAAATATTTATGTAAAGATCCTAAACGAGAAGATGTGTTAAGTGTTTTTGCCGGATTGCGACCGCTGGCAATCTCTAATGGAAATATTATTCCAACAAAAGATATTTCCAGAAAGCATCAAATTACTGTTTCACTTTCCGGCTTAATAACAATTACCGGCGGCAAGTGGACGATCTACAGAAAAATGGCTGAAGATATAATTGATAAAGCAATTTTAGTCGGCGGTCTTGATGACAAGGAATGTGTTACAAAACATCTTTCAATTCACGGTTACTTGAAGGACACAAATTTTGATGAGCCGTTATACTATTATGGCATAGATAAAATACAAATTGAAGAATCACTGCTTTCCACTAATCCAAAACTAAAAGAAAAACTTCATCCTGTGTTACCATATTTAAAAGCAGAAGTTATTTGGGCAGTAAAAAATGAAATGGCAAGAACAGTTGAGGATTTTTTAGCTCGCAGAGTAAGAGCTTTATTTTTAGACGCCAAAGCAAGTATAGAAATAGCACCGGAAGTTGCAAAATTAATGGCAAAAGAGTTAAACAAAGATTCTGTTTGGATTGAAAATCAAATTGAAGAATACACACAGCTTGCTAAAGGTTATATTTTATAAAAAATTGTTTTTCAAAACATTGTTATAAACAAGTGGTTGTTTTAAAAGTCAAAAATACAGAATTGTCATTCCCACGAAAGCCTGCCTGACGGCAAGGCAGGTGGGAATCTATTTTATTTTATAGATATTGGATTCCCGTTTCCACGGGAATGACACCTAGAACTTTTAACACGGCCCCATCCATACATAATTAATTTATGACTAACACAAATAAAAATACAATTATCGTTGCGCATCGCGGTGCATCGTATGCAGCGCCCGAAAATACAATACCATCATTCGAATTGGCTTTTGAGGAAGACGCCGATTTTATTGAAGGCGATTTTTGGCTTACGAGAGACAACGAAATAGTTTGCATTCACGATCCCGATACAAAAAGAGTTTCGAAAGAAAAAGTAAAAATTCAATCATCAACTCTATCCGATCTCAAAAAAATTGATGTTGGAATATGGAAAGGTGATCAATTTAAAGGAACAACAATTCCAACTCTCAAGGAAGTACTTGAAATTATTCCTGAAGGGAAAGGAATTTACATTGAAATAAAAGACGATCGCAAAATATTTGTTGAAAGACTTAGAGTAATATTAAACCAATTTAAGATTCAAAAAGAAAAAATCAGAATAATTGCTTTTAATCCTAACACAGTTCGGCTGGCAAAAGATATTTTGCCTGAGATCAAAACATATTGGTTGTTTGGATGGTATTTTTCAAAAAAGAAATGTTTGAAATCTTTGGCACAAAGAAGATTGATGCAAACGCTTAAAACACTTAACTGCGATGGTATCGATGTAAACGCTACCCCTTATATTGATGAAAAACTTGTTAAATCTTTGCGGGAAAATAATCTTGATTTCTGCGCTTATGATGTTGATAAAGTTGAAGATGCTATAAGATTGATCAATCTTGGAATTGATTCAATTACAACAAATTCACCATTGAAGATGAGAGAAGAAATAAAAAAAATATTGAAGGTATCGGAATAAAGAAGTATTATAAATTAATTCAGCAGATTGCTTCATCCGTCGGTTGACGGATTTGTAATGACAGATAAAAAAAAGGAAAAATATGTCACACAATCATTCACATAATCACGGTTCTGAAACATCAGAGAAAAATTTGTTCATTACAATGGCTCTGAACTTTTTTATAACTATTGCAGAAATAATTGGCGGATTTATCTCCGGTAGTTTGTCTTTAATCTCTGATGCTCTGCATAACTTTAGCGATGGTATTGCAATTATAATCACATACATTGCAATGCGATTAAGCAAGCGACCAAAAACATCAAAATATACTTTTGGTTTGAAGCGTGCTGAAATTCTTGCTGCAATTATTAATGCCAGTACACTTATCATTATTAGTTTTTTTCTTATCAAAGAAGCAATCGACAGATTCTATAATCCTTCACCAATTACCGGAAGCTTGATGTTGATTGTAGCATCATTAGGATTGCTTGCTAACGTTGCAGGAACGCTCTTGCTTAAAAAAGGTTCTGAAGGAAATTTGAATATCAGAGCCGCCTATTTTCATTTATTAAGCGATGCTGTTTCTTCATTTGCTGTTATTATCGGTGCGTTGTTTATAATTTTTTATAAGATTTATTGGATTGATCCGCTTTTAACTGTTCTGATTTCACTCTACATCTTAAAAGAAACGTATGAAATTGTTAAAGAATCTGTTGAAATTTTGATGATGTCAAATCCAGAAGGAATTGATTTGGAAGTAATAAAAAATATAGTAGAAAAAATTCCGGGAGTTATAAATATTCATCACATTCATTTGTGGAAATTAAACGATAACGACACGCACTTTGAAGCCCATATTGAAGTTCAAGATATGGTTGTAAGTAAGACAGCAGAAATACAGAAGTTGATTGAACACGAATTACACGAAAGATATGAAATCAATCATACTACATTACAGTTTGAGTGCGATAAGTGTGAAGTGAAAAAATTGGTCTAGACGTAACTAATAAATTATCCAGTAAAATAATTTTATTTTTTATTCATTAAAATCTTTACGGCAATGCAGTCGTACAAAGATCTGTTTGCCCGATAGTCTTCAGAACTTTTCTTAATTATGCGCCAGCCATTAATTTCAAAATATCCTTTGGCTGTAATTGATTCAATAATCTGATTTGTATTATCCAGAATATCAACCAGCTCCTGATTCTGTGACAGTACAATTGGTTTTTGATTCATCCCTGCTACAATTGTTACAGGTTCAATTATTACGTTGGAAAGTTGATCAATTTGCTGTTCTGGTTGGGCACCGCGGGCTTCAAGCTGAATCATTCGTGCACGTGAATCAAAACCAACTATATCTTTAGAGCTTGTAACCAGATCAAGTAAATAATTACGAACAAAATTTAAATCCTTAGCTGTTCGTAAAACATCCAGATTATTATTCTTTTGTAATGCTTTTGCAAGAAGAGATATTTCTTTTAGATAATGATTTCTTTGGTTATCAGGAACCAGATACATAATAATAATATGTACAGGAATTTTATCAGGAGCTCCATAATCAATACCGGTTGGGCTCCATCCCACAGAGCAAATTAAATCTTCATCATATTGAACACGAGCATGCGGGCATGCAAAACCTTTTCCTAATGCTGTGTTAGTATTTTTTTCTCTTGCCATTACAAGACCAACTACATCAGTGCCATTAGGAACGGATGGAATTGCCTCTATGATGTGAGCTAAAAATTGAAGCGAATCAAATTTATCATTATCCGGTAATTCGATTAATCTACCTTCCTGAAGAGCATCTAATAAGCTATCCATAACTAACTATCTCCATATTTATTGAAGAACCAAATTTTTACAAGGTGAGTGATGATGCCGTAACAAATTAAAAAACCTAAAATCCAAACCCAATAAATTAACGGCAAAGCAACTAAGCCAAATGTTTGAGCAAATGGTGAATATGGCAGCCAGATACCGATTAACATTATTGCTAATGTTGTTAATGTCATTGGCAATGATGCCCTGCTGCCAAAGAATGGAACTCTGCGTGTACGAATAATGTGAACTATTAGTGTTTGTGTTAATAATGATTCAACAAACCATCCAGTTTGAAATAATCTTTCTAAAAAATCTTTTTCTGCAGCACTTGTTGAAGGATTAAGAAATTGGTACGCGCCAAAGAAAAACCACATCAGCGCAAATGTTGCATAATCAAAAATAGAACTTAACGGACCGATAAAAATCATAAATCTTTTTATGTTATCTATTCTCCACTTAAGCGGTTTTAGAATTATTTCCTTATCAACATTATCGGTTGGAATACCTGTTTGTGAAAAATCATATAACAAATTGTTTAGTAAGATTTGAATTGGTTTCATTGGTAAGAAAGGAAACAGATAACTTGCGCCCAGAACACTGAACATATTTCCAAAGTTAGAACTTGCGCCCATTCTGATGTACTTAACAATATTCGCAAAAACTTTTCTGCCTTCAAGAATTCCATCTTCTAAAACAATTAAACTTTTCTCAAGCAAAACTATATCGGCAGCTTCCTTTGCAACATCAACCGCAGAATCAACGGAGATGCCAACATCCGAGGCGCGCAGGGAAGGGGAATCATTTATTCCATCGCCCATATAACCAACAACGTGTCCGGCTTGACGCAGTGCTGTTATTACTTCTTCTTTTTGAATTGGCGATAGTTTTGCAAGCACATCGTATTGTAAAACTGTTTTTGTAAACTCATCAGACGATAATTGCTTTAATTCTTCACCCGTTACTACGCGTTCAATTTCTAATCCAACATCTTTACAAACTTTTTTTGTTACTAATGAATTATCACCGGTTAAAATTTTAACCTGCACTCCCGTTTTACGAAGTCCCGCAATTGCTTCTGCAGCAGATTCTTTAGGCGGATCGAAAAATGCAATGTAACCAAGAAGAATTAATTCACTTTCATCGGTAACGTTAAAAACTTCTTTGCCTGATGGAAACTCGCGATAAGCAATTGCAAGTACACGGTAACCATTATTATTTAGCTCTTCCACTTCTTCATAAAGATCATTACGAATCATATCTATTAAAGGATATATTTCATCATCAACCTGATAATGGGTACAAACAGAATAAATTTCTTCTACAGCACCTTTGCTGATTAAAACGTGATCACCTTCATACTCAACTATTACAGACATTCTTCTTCTTTGAAAATCAAAAGGTAATTCATCAACAAGTCTGCATCTGCCTTCAACATTTAGCTCTATATGTTCAAGAATAGAGCGGTCAATCAGATTTCTTAAACCGGTTTGATAAAAGCTGTTTAAGTATGCATATTGAAGAACATCCTGACTTTCTCTTCCGGTTATATCAACATGCTTTTCCAGAACAACTTTATCCTGTGTAAGTGTTCCGGTTTTATCGGTGCAAAGAATATCAATTGCGCCAAAGTTCTGGATTGAGGAAAGATGTTTAACAATTACTTTTTTCTTCGACATTGTTAATGCGCCTTTAGCAAGGTTAACAGTAACAATCATAGGCAGCATTTCGGGAGTTAATCCAACTGCAATTGATAATCCAAATAATAAAGCTTCAACCCAATTACCTTTTGTAATTCCTACAATCATAAAAACGGCAAAAACCATAACCACCATGAATTTGATCATAAGCCAGGTAAAAGATTTTACGCCTTTATCAAAACTTGTTTCAACTCTTTTTTCTGTAAGTTTTTCTGAGATAGATCCGAAATAAGTATTTGTACCTGTGTTAACCACAACTGCCCGCGCTGTTCCGCTTAATACATTTGTTCCCTGAAAACAAGCATTTGAAAGTTCAAACACAAATCCATTAGGATTTATAATACTTGGTTCAGCTTTCTTTTCGATCGGGAGAGATTCGCCTGTAAGTAATGATTGACTTACGAAAAAATCTTTGGCAGAAATTAATCTTAAATCGGCGGGAATTATTGAACCGGCTTGAAGCAGGATAATATCGCCGGGCACAATATCAGACATTGGTAATTCAATTTGTTTTCCGTTTCGTAAAAGAACAACCTGTGATTGTACGCGTTTACCAAGTGCTTCAACTGCGTTTGAAGATCTTCGATCCAAAACGTATGATAAACCCACACTCAACAAAATCATTACACTAACTATTGCAGTGGATTTTGCTTCACCAATTAAAGCAGAAACAATTGCAATTAAAAGCAACTGAATTACTAAAGGACTTTTTAATCTGTTATAGATATCAACCCAAAAGCTGTATGTTTTCGCGTGTGCCAGCTCATTATATCCAAATTCTTTTATAAATTCTTCGGATTCATCATCGGTTAATCCGGTTGATCTTGTTTTGAGTTTTGATAATGCCTCGTTGATTGGAAGCCCGCATATTTCAATAAGTCGGCGTTCATTTTCAGAAGCTTTATGTGGAGATTTAGCTTCCTTTGAGAAGGTTGCAGAGGATATTTTAGAAAATATTGAGCGTGGCATCGGCTGACTCCTCAATCAATATAAGTTTATAAAAGAATTGATTGCTTAGTTAAAAGTAAAGATGAATTACAAACTCCAATTAAGAATAAAGATTTTAACATTGGCACCTCCGAAAAAAAGTCTACCTCGGAGAGCAACCAATGCAACGAGATTGGTTAAATCCGAGGGAAGATTTCTTGAATTTGTGAATTACTTAAATCAGCGCCAGGTTCATCTGAATCGGGCATTTGGTTACCTTATTTTATTTTTATGAACACGCAAATATAACAAAACATTTTTCTGTTTAAATAATGAAGACTACTGAAAAATAGAATTTATTGAAGCTTTTCTCATGGCAGATTGGTTTGTTCAGTAGTTATGATAGGATAAAAAAATTTCTTTAGTTAACTGATCAAAAAATATCATTGCAGAAATTATTTTATAGACAAAACCAATAGCAATAATACAATTACCTTATGCTATAAGGCACAGTTTGTAATCATTTTGATGTAAAACCATTTTTTAATAATCAACATTCCCTATATTTCGACTGTTAAAGTAAAACAGTCGAATATCTTTTAAATGAAACAGTCAGTGAAAAACAAAACCTCGAATCAATTATCCTCAAAAAGTAATGAGATTATTAAAGCCGCTCGAAAAAGGTTTGCTCATTATGGATTTTCTAAAGTATCGATGGATGAGATTGCTGCTGATGTTGATATGGGTAAAGCTTCGGTTTATTATTATTTCCCGACAAAAGAAAATCTATTCCAGGCAGTTTTGATTCAAGAACAAAATGAATTTTTAAAAGAAATGGAAATGCTGCTTAATTCAGATAATTCTGCAAGTGAAAAATTAATAGAATTTGTAAATAAACGGCTTGCATTTTTTCAACACTCGCTGAATTTGGGAACGCTTGGATTACACACTTTCTTTGATGCTAAATCTTTTCATAAAAAATTTTTTCAAGCATTTGAAAAACAAGAATTGAGTCTCATAAAACGAATAATTTCCGAAGGAAAAGCAAAAGGAGAATTTGATAAAAAGCTTAATCAAAATATCGGATTAGTGCTTTTACATATTCTTCAGGGCTTGCGCATTAGAACTCTAAAACTATTAAAAAGTTCACAAGAGGATAATGAAAGTATGCGTGTTTTACAATCAGAGATGAACTTAACAATCAAAATTTTTATTAAAGGGATTTCAAACTAAATAAATTCAAATGGAGAATAAACCTATGTCTGTTGATGACAAAATAAAAGATCAGGAAAAAGAGGAATTAGAGCAGGATATTGATTCTGTACCTATTTATAAAAAGAAAAGTGCTTGGATTGGATTATTACTTGTTCTTATTGTAATAGCTATTGGAGTTTATTGGTTTGTTTCAAACCTTGGCTCAGTTTCCACAGACGATGCTTTTATTGATGGTAATAAATTAAATGTTAGTCCTAAAATATTAGGAAGAGTAGTAAAGCTTTATGTTGATGAGAGAGATACAGTAAAAGCAGGGCAATTGGTAGCAGAGCTCGATTCAACTGATTTAATTGCCCGGTTAAATCAGACTAAAGCCGTTTTAAAAAACTCTTTGGTTAGCATTAGTTTATCAAAAGTTAATCTTGAAAAAGCTGAGATAGATTTTGCCCGGGTAAATGCTCAGTATAAAGATAATGTAATTCCTAAGATTGAATTTGATAATTCGTTAAAAAAACTTGAAGCAGCTAAAGCAGAATTAAATATTTCTCAAAGTCGTGTTACAATTGCTCAATCAGATCTGAAAGTAATTGAAGCGAATCTTGAGAACACTAAATTATATTCATCGATAAATGGTGTTGTTGCAAAAAGATGGGTGCTTTCGGGAGAAGTGCTTCAGCCCGGGCAACCTATATTTACAATTTATGATTTATCCAATATCTGGGTAACCGCTCAACTTGAAGAAACAAAACTTTCTGATATACAACTTGGTGATAGCGTAGAAATTAGTGTTGATGCCTATCCGGATTTGAAATTTTCAGGTAAAGTTTTTGAAATTGGAACAAGTACTGCGGCTCAATTTTCTTTAATTCCACCTTCAAATGCTTCCGGTAATTTTACCAAAGTAACGCAAAGAGTTCCCGTTAAAATTTCAGTTAAACCGGAAAATGCAAATGTATCACTTAAGTTCGGATTACTCCCTGGCATGTCTGTTGAAGTAAAGATTCTGGAAAAAACAAATGGTTAAGTTCCTTCGTAACAAAGCCATCGATTTAGCACCTTCACTCCATCACGAACATAGTTTTTACAAATGGTGGGTGCTTATCAGTGTAATGATAGGAACCTTTATGGCGGTGCTTGATACCACAATTGTAAATGTTGCACTTTCTAAAATGACGGCAGCATTTGGAACAAGTGTGGATAAAATTGAATGGGTACTAACAGCTTATTTATTAATCTTCGCTGTTGTTTTGCCTAGTTCTGGTTGGATTGCAGATCATTTAGGTTATAAAAAAACTTATTTCTTTGGGATGTTACTTTTTACACTTGGCTCGTTGCTTTGCAGTTTATCCTGGGATGAAAACGCATTAATATTTTTTAGAGTTGTTCAAGGTGCCGGAGCGGGTTTTGTTATGCCGGTGGGAATGGCGATTGTAACCCGTGAGTTTCCTCCGGAACAGAGAGGTACTGCACTGGGATTTTGGGGTATCGCTTCAGCCGCTTCTGTTTCACTTGGTCCATTAGTTGGGGGATATTTGATTGATACATTTTCCTGGCACGCAATATTTGATGTAAACGTGCCTGTAGGAATTGTTGGTTTAATTTCAATCTTAATTATTCAAAGAGAATTTAAAACAGAAAAAACAAGAAACTTCGATTTTATTGGTTTCATTAGTATGACCATCTTCTTGACTTCGTTGTTGCTTGCTTTATCAGATGGGAATGCATCTTGGAATACAGGTGGATGGACTTCCCCATTTATCTTATCATGCTTTTTTATTTCAGCAATAAGTCTAATCGTATTTATGGTTACAGAGTTAAATGTAAAACATCCGATAGTTGATTTAACTCTCTTTAAAAATAGAAATTTTGCTTCAGCTAATTTAATTTTATTTGTTTTTGGTATAGGATTTTTCGGAAGTACATTTTTATTGCCTTTGTATTTACAAAATTCTTTAGGTTATACAGCATTTCAAGCCGGATTAGTGTTTTTACCACTTGGAATTGTTCAAGCGTTTGTCTCTCCGATTGCGGGACGTTTAACAGATAAAATAAATCCCAAGCTTATGATAATGATAGGAGTAATTTTATTAGCTTGGTCTCTTTACGCATATGGTTTTTTTTCCTTACAAACTGAAAAAGCAGCAATACAAATCCCTTTAATTATTAGAGCTGCTGCATTAGGAATGATCTTTGTCCCTTTATCAACAGTTGCATTGTTAACAATTCCCAAGCAAAAAATTGCACAAGCATCAGGATTATTTAATACTATACGCCAGATTGGAGGAAGTTTTGGTGTAGCACTTCTTGGTTCATTACTTACAAGAAGAACAATCTTTCACATGCAGGCATTTTCTCAAACAGTTGATGCTAATTCACCTGTATTCCAAAACACTTTAGCTCATGCAAAAAATTTTGTGATGCATTCTGTCGGAGGTTCTCCACAGGAAGTTACAGCAAGAGCTAAATCCTTAATTATGCTTAACATTTCATCTCAGTCATTTATACAGGGTATTAATGATGATTTTTTAGTAGCAGCTCTATTATCAATTGTGTTAGTAATTCCGATATTATTTTTAAAAATAAAGAGAAGCAACTCTACTGAAAAAATACAATCATTGGAATAATGAATTTTTACGAAACAAAAATGAAAACTAAAATGAAAATCATAATAATTTCTTTAACAATTTTTTTAACGACTGTTTCTTTCGGGCAGCAATTACAAAAGGACAATCTTACTTTAAAAGATGTTATCAAATTAACAGTAGAAAACCATCCGCTTATCAAACAAAAGCAGGAAGAATTGCGCGGTGCTGAATTTAGAGTTGAACAACAAAAAAGTTCTTATTTACCCAATGTAGTAGGACAGGCATCTTACACTCGTATTGGTCCAATACCGGAGTTTTCATTTGGAGGACCGGCAATTGAACTTGCCCCGGCTAATAATTATTCAATCGGAGTTTTTGTTCATCAGACACTTTATGATTTTGGTAAACGAGATGCTCAGGTTGATTATACTTCTTCTTTTCTTCAATCCATTAAGGACAATGAGGAATTGGTGAAAACCGATCTTTCGGATCAGGCAATTAAAATATTTTATGGAATATTATTTCTGGAAAAAAGTATAGCAGTTAAAGACACACAGTTTGCCGCACTGCAGGAACATTTGAGAGTTACCGAAATTAAAATTAAAGATTATGCTGCAACAGATTATGATGTGCTTAGTACTAAAACACGTATGATGGAAATCAAAAATGAAAAAATTGAACTTCTAAATGAAAAGAATAAGCAAGAACAATATCTTAAAGAGCTAATTGGTGTAGATCGCAAAAGGGAAATATTGCTTTCCGGTAATTTTAATTTACCTGAATTTAGTTTTAATGAAGATTCACTTCTTAATTTAGCAAATAATCAACGTCAGGAATTAAAATCTGCTATGGATATCAGTCAAAGTGCAGTAATGCAAAAAGAAATGTTAAGTAAAAATGACAATCTTATTTTTAATGCTGATGTTGGTTATGGATTTAAAAATGGTTATGAGCCAAATCTTTTTGTGATGAGAGGGAATTGGTTCGCTTCAGTTTCTGCCAGCGTTCCCATTTTTAATGGTAATCTGACGGAAAATAAAATAAATGAATCTATGGCTACGATAAAAATGGATGAGGAAAAGATTAATCAAATAAAAGAGTCAATTAAAACAGATGTTTATCAAAGTTTAAGTGATTTAAAAAGCAGCACAGAAAAAATTAAGTCAACATCAGAACAAATTGAATATGCTAAGAAATCTCTTGAACTTGCTAAAATACAGTACGAGCGTGGAGTTGTAACTAATCTGGAAGTACTTGATGCGGAAACCGCTCTGGCGCAAGCTCGTTTGCTTAACATTCAGGCATTGTATAAAAGTATTATAAATTATTATGCACTTCGAAGAGCTGCTGGTGATAAAGTTTATTCTTATTGATTATATGAAATTTAATATTTAGGGCTGGATTAAATTATTTTGACTCTATAAGGTTTACAAACTCTCCCTTTATAAAATTGCATTTTATCGATGCAGTCAATCTCTCAAACAATTTTAAGTAATTATAATAGAGACGTTGCGGGCAACGTCTCTAATTTTTTTCTAGTTCAATTTAGAAAATATTGTAGCATCAATCATAACACTCAAGTTCTTCAATTCTATGCTCAACACCATTTGTATCAAGATGAGTAATTGGTGACTCGTTCATTAATCTTCTCAATGTATTTTTTAATTTCATCATTTGAATAAATAAATCGTGTTCCGGCACAACATCCGGTGAGTGCATTGGACTCTTAAAGAACAATGACATCCATTCCTGAATTCCCTTCATATTACTTCGCTTTGCAAGATCAGCAAATAAAATCAAATCTAATACGATAGGTGCGGCTAAGATAGAATCACGGCAAAGGAAATTAATTTTTAATTGCATTGGATATCCCAGCCAACCGAAAATATCTATATTATCCCAACCTTCTTTATTATCACCACGAGGAGGGTAATAATTTATTCTTACTTTATGATAATAATTATCGTACAAGTCAGGATATAAATCCGGTTGAAGTATCGAATCAATTACAGAAAGTTTACTTTCTTCTTTTGTTTTAAATGAACCGGGATCATCTAAAACTTCACCATCCCGATTGCCAAGAATATTTGTTGAAAACCAGCCACTCAATCCCAGCAACCTTGCTTTTAACATTGGAGCGATTACAGTTTTAACTAAGGTTTGTCCGGTTTTAAAATCTTTGCCGGCAACAGGAACACCCATTTCATTTGCAAAGTCAACAATAGCAGGTGCATCAACACTTAAACTTGGCGAGCCATTTATGTACGGCGCACCTTCTGCAACTGCAGCGTAAGCATAAAGCATACTTGGTGTAACATCAGGATCATTTTTTTTCATTCCCTCAATAAATGCTTCTTTAGTTTTGTGAACCGCGCTTACCGGAATGAAAGTTTCTGTACTTGCAGCCCAGATAACAACAACACGATTTAGTGAATGTAATTCTTTAAAAGATTTTATATCATCTCTTATTTTCATCATCAGATCGTATTTTGTTTTGCCTTCCTTAACATAAGTGCCGGTTAATCTCTTTACGTAATTCTGATCGAAAACTCCTTTCATAGGTTTTAGAGATTTTAATTCCTCTGCAGCGTTATTCAGATCTGTATCATTTAATACTTTTGCGTACTTAGCTGCTTCGTAACAGGTTTCATCTCTGATATCCCAGCCGCCAAATACTAAATCATCAAGAGATGCTAAAGGAACAAAATCCTTTATCAACGGGAAATTGTTATCAGATCTTTTTCCAATTCTGATAGTGCCCATTTGTGTAAGTGACCCGATTGGTTTTGCCAATCCCTTTTTGATGGCGTAAATGCCAGCTAAAAATGTTGTTGATATAGCACCGTTTAATCCGACGATTAAAACACCGAGTTTACCGTCAGGTTTCTCAATTATGTTTGATTCCATTTTCTCTCTCCTTCTGGAATAATTAATTATTATATGACTTTATTTTTCGTTTTCACCAATATTTAAATGGTAAACTTTAAATAAAGAACTTCTTAAATATTTTATCTGTCATTCCCGTGCAAACGGGAATCCATTGATTTTATATTAGATTCCCACTTTCGTGGGAATGACAAATGACCATAAAATAATTTTTCAAAAGTCTCTATAAAATTTCCTTCATTATGTTTGGTATTTTTTTTATTGTATTTATTATACTATCAGCATCTTTAGTATCTGCTGGATTATTCCATCCTTTTATGTTAATCCAAATTGTTTTACACCCAATTGCCTTTGCCGGAACAATATCATTATTATATGAATCACCAATCATAACAGCATCAATTGGATTTACGCCTAATTCATCTAAAGCTATTTCAAAAATTTTTGGATCTGGTTTTCTGATTCCAACTACAGCAGAATCTAAAATTGATGTAAAATATTTTTTTAGTGAAAGTTCTTCTAAAACAGTTTCTATATTACCATAAAAATTAGAAATGACAGCAAGCAAATATTCCGGTGCAAGTTGTTCTAAAATCTCTTTTGATATCTCGACATTTTGAATCACAGTTCTATAACAATATTCTGTTAATTCGTCTGTTATAAATGAAAATACTTCCGGTACAAGATTATTTTTTTGCAAATATTCTAATTGATATGTTATCTGCGTTTTAAGCGTTTGCTTTAGATTAAAATCCGGTTTAATAATATTTGCAATAGTACGTTCTGAATAAACAAATGCTTCTCTAAAATTTTCTTTAGAAACCGGAATGTGGAAGTGCATATAAACTTCAAAGAATTTTTCACTCCAATGAATTCCATCTGTATCCAGTGTTCCGCCAAAATCAAACAGAAGTGCTTTTTTCATAACTCGCTTCAGTAATTAATTCTTTGTTTATTTTCTTTCCGCTTAATGCAATTAAAATTAATCCGATTAAAATCCAGAACAATTCACGAATTCTGTTTACCAATCCCAAATAAATACCGAGTGATGAGGTAATACCAACTGTTTTTAAAACAAGAACAAGTCCACCTTCACGCGAACCTAATTCCAATGGCATAAAGAAAAATATATTTATGATAAAGGAAGAAACTGCGCTTATGTATAACGCTTCGGAAAAATTAATATCAATACCAATGGCTTTTAAAATAAAAAGATTTTCAAGCGATCCAACAATGCGTGCAAAGATTTCCCAAAATAGTGCTAAGAAAAAATCGGGTTTGCGTTTCAGATAAAGCTCGGTTATCTGATCATCAACCTTTTGCAATGAATCTGCTTTGCCTGCAAGCGGAGCCGCTAATTTTTTTATGATTGGAATTTTTAATGTGATATTAAGTAAAGATTTTGCAACTCCTTTTTTGTGGCGTGAAATGAAAAAATATACCACAACAGAAAAAGCAATTAAGGTAATTACCAAAGTAATTTTCGTAGCTGTTGTCAGTGGAAGCGATATAAGTGCAAGCAAAATTATCAGCATCCAAAAAACAAATGAGGAAAGAATATGAATCATTGTGTAAAGCAAAGTAACGGAAACAGCTCTGCTTGTGCCAAGCGATTCTCGCAGCTCAGCTATTCTATACGGCTCACCACCGACTGCTACTGATGGAGTGATATAATTTATTGCAAAGCCGCTTATTGTTATGGTTATAATTTTACGGAAAGGAATTTTGTTATTACTATTACCAATAATCAAACGCCAGGCAAAAGCATTGAATAAATAAACAAATGCCCAAACACCAATAACGGGAACAAAGTACCATCCTGTTTTTTGAAAGTTGGTTAAAATGTTGTCTATTCCAAAATCCAGAACAAGATAAGTAAATATCGCAATGCCAACTAAGAACAATATTATTTTGGATTTTCTACTCATTTTGCAATTCTATTGTCTTGCGTTCACGTGCTGATTCGTAACATTTATCTAACAAAAAAATTGTATTGTATGCGTCCTCTAATCCTTCTTTGTGAAAATTTTTCTTTTGAACATTTTCTGCAAAATCAGAAATTAATTTTACATAAAGACTTGTATAATGGGATTTATCGGAAGCATCCGGCACAGAAATTTTTTCTTCTTTGCCATTAAAATTTTTAATCAGATAATTACTACCATCGTAAAAGATGCTTCCTGATTTTGATATTAACTTCGCTTCATTTCTTCTTCCGTGATATGCCCACGTTAGATTGATTTGAATTGTTCCTCTATCGTATTCTAAAATAACCTGAGAAGTGTCTTCAACCTGAAAACTACTATGAGCAAGATTATGATTTATCGTTGTAACTTTTTGTGGCTTGCCTAAAAGCCAGTTGGAAATATATAGATAATGAAATCCTGTGTCGGATAATATTCCGCCACCGCTGATTTCCTTATTTAATCTCCACGGCGGAAGATTAACATTCAAACCCGGATCGGCACCGGTTCTGAAAACATTGAATTGAAGAAATATTTTTCCATCTGCATTTAATTCAATAATAAATTTTTTAAACTCTTTCCACAACGGTGAATATTTATATTGATGGCAAGGAATGAATAATATTTCTGAATCACTTAATTTTTTATAAAGTTCTTTAGCTTCGGAGAGAGAAAGTGTGAATGGCTTTTCGCAGATTATGTGCAAACCTTTTTCAATAGCCCAATCAATAATTTCTTTATGATATTTAGGCGGCGTAGTGATATCAATGAAATCAACTTTTTCATTTGCGTACATTTCATCTAAGGTTTTATAAAAATTTAACCAGCTATATTCTTTTTCACTTTCTTCTCTTATCTTATCTACAACTTCAACTGTAGAAGTTATACCAATTATGTCTTTCAATTCTTTGGACTGAAAAGCTCCGATATGATTTGTTCTTGCAATTTTTCCAAAACCAATTATTGAACCATTCAGCATCAGCTTATTCCTTTTTAGTTTTAGCAAAAGACAACATATACTCGTGAATCTTTTCTTCTTTGATTACAAAATAAACCAGCAGAAGATTCAATATTATTAACTCAAAAAGAAAATAATGAAGTACATTGCCCATAAAGATTGTAATAAATAAAACAATCATTCTTGTATTAGTCGTTAAAATGTTTTGATACTTAATCATTGGTTTATTCAGTCTTCGGTATTCTTCACTTAACCAGGAAGGAGTCAAACCATTAAATTTTTGCTCAACAAATTCATACAAACTTCTGACATTTTTTGCAAGCAAATTCTGTTGTCGTCTGTAGTTTATGTAAACGCGAAGCAAGAACTTTTTGAATGGAGATCTTAACCAGCTTAGTTTAGCATAAGTTTCTTTTACTTCATTAAGATCATCAATATCTTTATTCTTACCTTGAACAAAGTATAAATAAAAAATTCTATAAAAATCTGCCATAGCCGCTTGGAATGAATGACTTGCCCCGGAAATTAAAGCGATAAAAAAAATCCAGCCGGTCCCGCCTTCAACAACAAATCTTGCGGATAGATGTAAATAAATGCTGATGAACATAAGATTACCAGCAACTCCATCAAATATTCTTCCGAAACGTGAGTAAGTGTTGGTTAATCGTGCAAGCTGTCCATCGGCTCCATCCATTGCTTCGGCGGTAATTAACAGTAAAACCCCAATTAAATTTATCGTAGTATTTTGATAATAGAATAAGTGTCCGGCAGTAACACCAAAGATGATGCTGATAAAAGTAATTACATTTGGAGTCAGCCCCATCGCTTTGGATGCAACTGCCATTCCATATCCGACTTTACGGTAAAAAATCCGATCAAGAAATTCTTCTGTATCTGCAGACTTATATGTTGCTTCAATTTTTAATTTGTTCAGCGACATAAGTAAATGCTTCCTCCATAATTTGAATACCTTCTTCGGCAATTTCTTTAGTAACGATTAACGGGGGATAAACACGTATATCAGCATTGTAACCCATTACAATCAGTCCGCGTTTCAAACATTCCTGGAAGACCATTTCTGTATATTTCTTATCAAGTTTTTCTTTTGAATCTTTTCCTTTTACCAATTCAATTCCAATCATTAATCCTTTACCGCGCACATCACCAATGATAGGAATTCTTTGTTTCATTTCGTTGAACTTCTCAAGCATAAATGCACCGACAGTTGCTGAATTTTCTACTAATCCTTCTTCAACAATTGTTTTAACAGTTGCATAAGCAGCAGTTGATGCTAATGGATTTCCGCCGTAGCTGGAGGAACTTCCGCTTGGATTTCCAAATGGTTTGGCAAATATTATTTCTTTGCGAGACATTACACCGGTCATTGGAAAACCTCCGCCAAATCCTTTACCGATGGTTATTATATCTGGAACAATATCTTCGTGTTGTGTCCCAAACATTTTTCCAGTTCTGCCGAAACCTGTTATCATTTCATCACAAATTAATAATGCACCAATTTCATCAGCGAGTTTTCTAAGTTCTTTTAAAAATCCAGGCGCAGGCACAACATTACCAGCAGTTCCTTGAATTGGTTCTACAATAATTGCAGCAATATTGTTTGTAGTTTCATAACGAATTTTTTTCTTTATATGATCAACGCATTCCCAATTACATCCGGGAAAAGTTTGTTTAAATTCGCAATGTCTGCAATCTGCATAAGGTGTGTTGTAAATTCCCGCTGGCAATGGTCCAAGACCAAACTTAAAATTATCACCAAGTAAACCAAGCACACCGACAGTCTTACCGTGGAAGCCATTCCAGAATCCGATGAACTCGGTTTTCTTTGTATAAGATTTTGCCATTCTCAAAGCAGCTTCAACAGCTTCCGCACCTCCGCTGTAAAACTGACTCCATTTTAAATCACCAATTGCAATTTCTGAAAGAAGTTTAGTAAGCTTCACTCTGTTTTCGGATGTAAAACTTCCAACGTGAATATGATCAATTTGTTCTTTCATCATTTTTGTATAGACCGGATGATTATATCCAAGACTTGCAACACCAACACCTACAAAGAAATCAATGTATCTGTTACCGTCAACATCATAAACAAAGTTTCCTTCACCACGCTCGATTGCAATTTTAGAACGTGTTGCTATTGTTTGAATGCCGGGTGCGATGTAGTTCTGTTCTTCATTAAACAATGCTAATGATTTTGGTCCCGGAATATCGGTTTTAACTTTTGCAAACTTCATAGTCGAGGTTTCCATATTTTTCTGCTCTCTTCCCTTTAAAATTATTTTTAAGATTTAAGTGATAAACTGTGTTTTAAATTTTTTACTTTTTGAAAAATTAGTTTTGCAATCTGTTCGCTTGCTTCATCTCTTACCGGTGCAAAACTTGGCCAATCATTTATATCAAAAATTGAAATCGAACCATCTTCTGCAACCACAGCGTCGCCGCCGTAAACATCAAGCCCTAGAGCTATTGCTGAGTTTTGAGCCAATTCAACAAGCTTGTCTTTATCAAACGGAGTGTGATTAACGCCGTTTAAATAATACCAATGGAATAGTGGAGAACCAACTATTGCATAAAACTTTATAACATCTCCATCTAAATGTTCTTGAAGAACAACTTCTGTTATGCCTCTTTTTTCAAATTCACGAAAAATATTTTTTCTTTCATCTTCAGAATAAACCAATGTAACATCTTCTCTATGAACGGCGTGAACATCACCGCGTTTAATCCAGATTTTACGTGCATTAAAATCTTCAAATTTTATTTTGTCTTTTTCATCAATGGATACAATTAAACTTTTTGGGAATGGAATTCCTTTTTCGGGTAAGATCTTTACCATATTGGAGCGATAACTGTTGATTGAACCTTGTGGAGAATTGATAATAAATTTTCCTTGTTTTTCCATCTGTAATAATATTTCCGTTCCTTCAACTCCTTGCGCCATTGAAAAAATAAATGGTTCTTTAATTTCTATTTTCCCCAGGTCCTGTTCCTCATAAATTTTTACATCGGCTCCTAATTCAGTTAGATGTTCTACGGTTTTCATAAAAATCATAGCATCATTTCCAACGTGATTAGGCGAGTATAATTGTTCTCTTCTTACACCAGCTATTTGCAACATATTTAATTTTCCTTTTTAAAAGATGGAAAGATTGATATACTTTCCCGGATCTTCTTTAATATCTTTAATCAATTTGTTCAACTCATCTAAAAGTGATGATAATTTTTTATATCCTTGCTTATCATTTAAGAGTCCTCCAACTAAGGTCGAATCACTATTTAAAGATTCCGAAGCTTTATTCAGTTTATGAGTCAGCTCATTTAGATTAGTATAAAGCGAATCGTTACTAACCAATTTACCAAGTGTTCCTTTACCGGACTTTATTGAATCGACAACATTTTTCAAATTTTTAGTCAGAGAAGATAGATTATTATACAGTTCGTCATCGTGTGCTAACTTACCAATAGTATTGTCTTGTTTATTTATGCTTTGTGTAAATGATTCAAGGTTTCTTAAAATCAAAGTCAGTTTTTTTGTTGCTTCTGAACCGAACATTAATTTTCCAATACTTCCATTTCCGTCTTTAATCGTATCGGTAATTGTTTTGAGATTAGAGGCCAAGCCGTTAATATTATTCACAAGTGGTTCAATTTTATCGGATAAACTTTCCAGGGAAAGAGATTCTTTTACAGGTAAGTATTCTCCCTCATTCAGAGCCCTTTCCGATGGATTGCCGAGTGAGATATTGATTAGCTTGTCGCCAAGCAAACCACTTGTCTCGATCTTTGCAAAAGAGTTAACTGTTATTTGTGAGGAATATTTTTTAAGTAATGCGAGTTTTATTTTTACAAGGTTTTCATTATTAACAGTTGTAAATTCTATTTTATCAATCTGTCCGATTTTTAATCCGCCAAGTGATACTTTACCACCTTCAATTAATCCTTCAGTTGATTTTACCAAAAGGTTAAGATTATAAGTCTTTGAAAAATAATATCCTTCTGTACCTACCATTATGATAAAAAGAAAAAATATTACTAAACCAACAAAAACCGTATATCCAACTTTTAATTTAAACTTCTTTGTATCCTTATTCGTCATTTATTAACCTCTTTTGATATCCTAATAAATGGATTATGATTTTCTTCAATAAATCTTTTAAAAAATTCCTGCACAAAAGGATTTTTTGATCTAAGTATTTTTTCCAAACTGCCTGCTTCAGCAATTTTGCCTTCATTGATAACAATAAAATTATCACCAACTTCAATTGCATCATCTAAAATGTGTGTGACTACAACAGACGTGGTTCCATTTTGTTTTAATTTTTCAATTAGCTCTAAAACGGATTCTGTGTTGATAGGATCGAGTCCCGTTGTTGGTTCATCAAATAGAACAACCTGAGGATTGAAAGCAAGTGCACGGGCGATGGCAACTCTTTTTTTCATACCACCACTAAGTTCTTCGGGATATAAATTTTCTGTTCCAGAAAGATTGACAAAAGAGAGAAGCTCTTCAATTTTTAGTTGAAGTTCATTCTGGGATAATTTCTTTTTATCAGGCAAAAAATAAAGAATATTTTCCGCAACCGTCAGAGAATCAAAAAGTGCATTACCCTGAAAAACCATTCCAACCTTTTTGCGTAATTGTAGAATTTCATCATCTGTCATTTTGCAAATATTTTTCCCCTCGAAAATGATTTCCCCATTGTCAGGTTTCCAAAGTCCTAAAATAATTTTTAGGATAGAACTTTTACCCGCGCCGCTTGGTCCCAAAACAATTGTATTCATTCCCATTTCAATACTAAGCGTAACATCATCAAGAATTACGTTATCGTTTAATGTGATTGATATGTTTTTTAATTCAATCATAAATAATTATAACAACTCCCAAACAACTTTTGTAAAAATAAAATCAATAACCAAAATCAAAGCCGAAGAATAAACCACTGCGTTAATTGTGTTTTTACCCAATCCGGTCGTGCCGCCCTTTGTAGTTAAACCAAAGTAACAACTGATTGTAGCAATAAAGAATCCAAAGAAAATCGGTTTTAAAAATCCGACAAAAAGATCTTTCATTTTTAATGATGTAACTGCAGTGTTCCAAAAAACGGAAATATCACTATGAAAAGTTTGGTTGGAAACTAACATCCCCCCTAAAATTCCAACAATATCAGCGATTAATGTAAGAGGCAAAAACATTACAAGCGCCGCTATTGTTCGGGGTATAACTAATTTTTCAATCGGACTTGCACCGAAAGCTCTTAAAGCATCAATTTGTTCGCTTAGTTGCATTGCGCCTAATTCAGATGTGTTTTTAGCACCTGTGCGTGCAGCAAGTAATAATCCCGCAATTACAGGTCCAAGCTCACGAACCATACCGAGAGAAACCGTTTTGGCAATCCACGCCGTTGCTCCAAAAGTTTCCAACTGATGCCCGGTTTCAATCGCAAGAATAATACCTGTAAATAATCCGCCAAGGAAAATCAGGAAAAAAGATTTAGTGCCTATCAAGTACATTTCCTGGATAGTTTCACTCCAATTATCTTTTACTGATCCGAGATGAGCAAATATATCTTTGATTAAAAGAGAAAACTCCTGCAAACCAAATATCATTTTTTGGAAACGAGTCACTTTATTTCCTCTCCTGATTTTTTGCTGAGTGATCGGATAAAAATTCCTTAGCAATTTTTATATCACTTACATGATCAACATCTATAATTTTTGAAAAGGGGAATGCTTTTAGTTTGTAATCATTATCAATCAGTAAACGCAAAAAATTTCTTAATCTTGTTACCCCTGTGGCTAATGCGAAAGGCATTTCTTCAAAAATTCTAGGAGAGAAATAATAGATTCCGCCGGTTGCCCAGCCAAATCCATCTTTTACATCGCTAAATTTTGTGATATTATTCTGGTTGTCTAAATCAACACAAAGCGGTTTTTCGTCATCAATAAATTGGGTAACTGCAAGCGTCCCATCTGCGTTTTGATTAGAGATGCAATAATTAATGAAGTCAGTAAACTCATTTTCCAAAAAAACGGAATCGGTTGTAGCTAAACAAAATGGTTCTTTGGTTAGATGTGGAGATAATGCAAATAAGCTGTGCATTGAGCTTTCGGTATCCTGTACAATAAGCTTCAATGGAATGCGGAAGTCATTGGTTAAAAGATATTCTTTCAGCTCAGGTTCGTGAGAGTTAATAATACAAAACACTTTTTTTAAACCATTTTCACGTCCAATTCGAATTATTCTTTCGATCAGATGTTCCCCGTTCAGTTCAATAAGGTGCTTTGA
>DAIRCT010000014.1:41832-55653 GCA_036796535.1 Ignavibacteriaceae bacterium | reverse complement strand
GAGTCTTCGAGGAAGCAACCTATATCCATAAAACAGATTGCTTCACCCTAATCGGGATTCGCAATTACATACAGTAAGAGCTACTTATTCAATCCAGCCAAAGCTTTTCTGATAAGTTCTTCCAAAGAATAGTTAGCATTTTCAGTAAGCAAATCCCGCACAACTTTTTCGGAAATTTGTCTTTGATATCCAAGTGTAGAAAGCGCACCTATTGCTTCATCTTTAATGGATGTTTCGATAAACGATCCTTCCGGTTTAATGGAATCTACCTTATTTCTTAATTCAAGTACAACCCGCTCTGCTGTTTTTCTTCCAATTCCGGGGATGGCAATTAAACGGGAAACATTTCCGTTGCTTATTGCAAACCTAAGGTCATCAACAGAAATACCAGATAGAATATTCAAACCAAGTTTCGGTCCGATTCCACTTATGGAAATAAGAAGCTCGAACATTTCTTTTTCAGATTGAGTAAAAAATCCAAAAAGGGTAATTGAATCTTCTTTAACACTTGTATGAATGAAAAGAGAAACAATTTCTTTTTCAGAAATCTTTTCAAAAGTGCTAATAGAAATATTTACACTGTAGCCAACACCATTTACATCAAGTAAAATCTGAGTTGGTTTTGATGAAATTATTTTACCTGTAAGATATCCTATCATAAAAAGTCTAAAGAAAAAATGATAAAAAAATTTAAATATTAAATTTTGATTAAAGAATAAAATAATAGTTTAACTGTATTAATTTTCTCTTTTATAAAATTCTTTCTCAAATATTTAATAAAATTTGAAAGTTGAGTTACAATATTAATAGCTGCACTGTATATCTTGTCAAAATCATTTCTAGAAATATAATCTAAATCTAAAGCTACATACAGCATTGATCTTATTTCTCCTGCTGAGCCCTTTGAATATCCTAAAAACTTTACGAACTCTTTGTTATTGTTACGCTCAAACCCTTCGGCAATATTATTCATAATTGAAACTGCAGCTCTTTGAATCTGATCTCTAAGTCCAAAATCTTTATTAAATTTTCCTTCAGAAGTTAGTTGATAAATTGAATGAACAAATACCCGACTATCCTTCCAAACTTGCAAATCTTCAAATGAATTAAATTTCATTTTATCCTCCACTAAAAATTCTGATAATCTTTAAATCTTTTAATCTTTATATCTTTCAATTATTAATAACTCTTTCCGGATAAGCTTCAATAAAAGATTTCCAATCCTTTGTTTTCTTTACGGGGGATTTCATTCTGAATGCATGGCAAAGTGCAATAGCAAGTGCGTCACTTTCATCCACTTTAATTTTTTCTGATTTAATATTTAATAAAGTTTTAATCATAAATGAAACCTGATCTTTGCTTGCAGCACCTTTACCTACAACGGATTTTTTAACTTCGCGTGGAGAGTATTCGCTTGCAGGAACTTGGTTATGTAATGCACACAGAATTGAGACACCTCTTGCATAACCAATCTTCATTGCCGATTGTACGTTCTTTCCGTAGAAAGCTGTTTCGATTGCAAACTCATCCGGTTTATATTTTTTTATAATTTTATTCAGTTCACTGTAAATAATTTCAAGTCGTTCTGGAATAGTTTTTTGGGGGGATAGATTTATCGAACCATTGGCAATTTTTGTAAAGCTATTGTTGGAGTATTTGATAACTCCATAACCGGTAATTCTTGTTCCGGGATCCACACCTAAAATGATCATAAAACTAATTATTATAAATTATTTATTTGTTAATGATGGAGATTTTAATTAGGATGATTAGAAATTAAACTAGATGTCACACTGAGCTTGTCGAAGTGTGACTAAAGAAGGTCAGTCTTCGACGAGCTCAGACTGACATCTGTGATTATCTAATCAGCTTAATAATTAACTGAATTATTCAACAATATCAGCATTGGAGTAAACATTTTGAACATCATCAACATCCTCAAGCGCCTCAATTATTTTCAAAACTTTTTCAGCTTCTTCACCTTTAACTTCAATTAAATTTTTTGCTATCCATTGAAGTGAAGCATTTTCAATTTTAAAACCTTTATCGGCTAATGCTCTTCTAACAGTTTCAAAAGCTTCTACAGATGTTTGAACTTCAAAGTAATCTTCTTCTGTTGAAAGATCATCTGCTCCGGCTTCAAGAACAACTTCCATAACCTCGTCTTCTTTTCTGCCTTCAGCGGGTAGAGTAATTATACCTTTTCTATCAAACATCCAGGCAACAGAGCCGGTTTCACCCATACTACCGCCATTTTTGCTGAACAGATGTCTGACTTCCGCAACCGTTCTGTTTTTGTTATCAGTTGCAACTTCAACAAGCAGTGCTACTCCTGCTGGTCCGTAGCCCTCGTATGTAAGCTCGTGATAAGTTACCCCTTCAAGTTCACCCGTAGCTTTTTTAATTGCACGCTCAATATTTTCCTGAGGCATATTCTGAGATTTAGCATTATCAATTGCTAAGCGTAATCTTGGATTGCCATTAGGATCTCCGCCGCCTTCTCTTGCGGCAATTGTAATTTCCTTAATAAGCTTGGTAAAAATTTTACCTCTTTTGGAATCAAGAACAGCTTTTTTTCTTTTTATTGTTGCCCATTTAGAATGACCGGACATGAAACTTTCTCCTAATTTTCATTTTCTTTAATCTCACCTGTTGATGCAGGTCTTAAATCTTTTAATCTTAGTTGAGGATAAGATCTTCCATCCCGAACTGTTTTGTCAATCGAGTAAACGATATCCACTTTATTTTTTTTATCTGATACCAAATCTAAATATTCATGCATATTAAAGCCAATACTATCGAATATCTTATCATTGCCATTCTGCCTGAAACAGGCAACTAAATGATTATTGCCTACTAGACGCGGATTATTATAAATCTCAACTCCTTCCGATAAGAATACAGGTCTCATATTTTCTGGTCCAAATGGGGCGAATTGATCAAGTATTCTTAAAAACTTAGGAGTTATTTCAGATAATTTTATTTTAGCATCAATTAAAACTTCGGGAAAAAGATCTTCCTCTCTGATGGATTCTTTGACGATCTTATTAAACTTATCTTTAAATTCTTTAAGCTTATCAAGTTCTACTGCTAATCCAGCAGCTGCCTGATGTCCGCCAAAATGGATTAACATATCTTCACATTTCTGGAGTGCCTCATAAATGTTAAAGTTAGAAATGCTTCGCGCCGATCCTTTGGCGATTCCATCAATTGTAGTTAGCATAATAGTTGGACGATAATATTTTTCAACTAAACGTGATGCAACAATTCCAATAACACCCGGATGCCATTCTTCCTGATGAAGAACGATTGCAAGTTCATTATCAAGATCAATTGAGCTTTCAACAAGCTGTAATGCATCATCAAATGTGTCAACATCAATTTTCCTTCGCTCGTAATTTTCTGTTTCCAGAACTTTTGCAAGTGTTTTTGCTTCATCAACACTATCGGTTATTAGCAGTTCAACGGCACGTTTTGCATCACCTAATCTACCAACAGCGTTAATCCTTGGTGCAATTGTAAAAACAACTTGTCCGGAGTTAAGATTTCCCGGGTGAAGACTACTACTTTCAATAAGTGCAAGTATTCCTGGTCTTGGATTAGTGTTGATTCTATCAAGACCTTCCTTAACCAAAATTCTATTTTCATCAATAAGTGGAACAATATCTGCTGCGCCAGCAAGAGCAACCAGATCAAGATATTTAAATGGCATTTCTCTCTTGCCAATTTTTTCGGAAATACCTTGTGCAAGTTTAAATGCAACACCTGCGCCGGATAAATAATTAAAAGGATAATCGCATCCCGGTTTAAGCGGATCTAAAACAGCAAGTGCCTTTGGCAGTTCATCTTTTGGCTGATGATGATCGCAAATAATTACATCCATCCCTAAACTGTTTGCATATTCTGTTTCTTCAATTGCAGTAATACCGCAATCAACCGTTATAAGAAGTGATGTATCTTTTAATGATCTTATACCATCTATGCCTTCTTTAGATAATCCATATCCTTCAGTTAATCTCTTGGGAATGTAAAACTCTACATTTGCACCAAGCTCTTTTAAAAACATATAAAGTAAAGCGGTAGAACAAGTTCCATCAACATCATAATCACCATAGATACAAATTGGTTGGTTTTCTGTAATAGCATGGATTACCCTTTTGGTGGCGGCTTCCATTCCATTCATAAGAAATGGATCATGTAAGGAATAAAGTGAAGGGCGAAAAAAGTTTTTTGCCTGAAAGAATGTTTTAATGCCTCTAAGGAAAAGGAGCTTGGCTAAAACATCCGAGATGTTTAACGATTCGGCAAGAGATTTTATTGAGTTTTCTTCTTCAACGTCTCTGATTTTCCAACGTTTTTGTAACATAAAAGAGTTAATTAAATTTTCTAAGAACAAATCTTAAACTCAAACCTGTAAGCCGAATTCTGTAACCCCGACAAGTCGGGGCGGCAATTATTTATCTTGTTTTATTGTTACCAATAAAATCCAGCGGTCTACCCAAAAATCTAACCTGCAATTAAGCATTGATTCAAAGCGAACAACTTTGTCCCGACGAGTCGGGAAGATTTTTTTACTTGACCTTGCTTCAGGTGTGGTTTGCCTTGCCTCTGATATTACTATCGGAGCGGTGAGCTTTTACCTCGCCCTTTCACCCTTACCCCGACAAGCCGGGGCGGTATATTTTCTGTGGCACTTTCAGTTACTCCGATAAATCGGAGTACCCGGGAGTTACCCGGCACCTTGTTCTATGAAGTTCGGACTTTCCTCCCCGATCTTATCGGGGCAATTGCCCGGCTTGAGTTATCAGATTATTCTTTAATATTGAATTGACTTTTAAAGCCAATTCTGCCAATTACTTTGTAAAAAATATAGTTTATCAGATAGTAAACACTGAGTAAATCAGTGAGTAGGAATATAACAAAATTAGATCTGTAAGTCAGCAGTAATTTTTAATTAAATTATTCAGCTTTTACTTCGTCAGCAATTTCCTGCGAAACTAATATTCTACCACAATACTCACAAGTAAAAATCTTATTATTTTTTCTTATTTCTAATTGTCTTTGCGATGGCACAATGTTATGACAACCTGAACAAGCTGATCTTTTAATTGTTGCTACTGCTTTACCTTTTTTAGCTTTTCTTATGCGTGTATAAACTGATAAATCCGGTTTCTTTACCTGATCTTCAATTTTTTTTCTTTCTTCCAGCAGTTTACTTTCTTCTTTTTCATTTACCTTAATAATTTCTTTAAGGTCAGCTTCTTTTTCTTTCAATTCGATAATAAGTTCATCAAGTTGAGGTTTAACTTCTTCAATCTGCGCAGTAAGACTTTTGCTAAGATCGGCAAGCGCATCATTCTCAGCTTCTAGTTTAGATATCTGTTCGTCAGAATGATCAATTTCCTTTGTTAAGGCATCGTATTCTTTATTGTTGCGAACCTGATAAAGTTGAGCTTTAAATTTTTTCTGACTCTCTTTTAATTTTTCAATCTCTTCTTCGTTCTGAGTTCTTTTTTCAACTGATTCTTTTTGTTCAGTCTCTTTTACTCTGATTTCTTCCTTAAGTTCGTTAATGCGTGTTTCAAGTGTTCTTACCATACTGGGAAGATCTCCACGCAGCTCCTCAAGTTGATCAAGTTGATCATCAACCAATTGTAGTTGATAGAGGATTTTTAATCTGTTATACAATTTATTCTGGCTCCTTAGTTATTATAAAAAACTATCGGGTTAGTTGAACCCGAATATTTAAAAACTTTTATTTTATTGGCATACGATTTTTCAATTCTGTTTTTTAACTCATCCAAAGACGGGATTTCAGTCTCATAATGTCCTGCATCCACTAACATGATTTCATTTTCTGCATCCTGAAAGGTGTGATATTTTATATCCGCAGTAACAAATGCATCGGCATTGTTTTGTATTGCAGTTTCAATCAGATCGCTGCAAGATCCACCGCAAACCGCCACTTTTTTTATTTTAGATTTTGAACCACGAGAGTACCTGAAATTTTTTATCCCTAAAGATTTTGAAATGTGAGTTAAAAATTCTTTATCTGATAAGGGCTGTTTTAACTCGCCAATCACTCCTATCCCATAATTTACATTTTCATTAACTAATGGATAAACATCATAAGCAACTTCTTCGTATGGATGAACTTTTTTCATCGCGGCAATTACTTTTTTCAAATCGAACGAATTAGTTAAAACTTCAATCTTAACTTCTTCAACTTTTTCCAAATTACCTTTTAATCCCAAAACAGGATTTGATTTTTCAGAGCCCTTAAAAGTTCCGGTTCCCAAAGTTCTAAAACTGCAATTTGAGTATTCTCCAATTATTCCCGCCCCTGCGTTGTGCATAGCTTCCAAAACTTTATCTGCGTGTGTGTTTGGCACAAATACAATTAGTTTATTCTGATTTGATGAAAGATTAAGCAGGAATTTTTGATTTGTTAGTTTAAGTTTTTTTGCAAGTTGAAAGCTTACACCGTCTTTTGTAAAATCCAGATTGGTATGTGCAGAGTAAAGAGTAATATCTTTTTTAATAAGCTTTTCTATTATCCTTGATTTTCTATCTCTATCCGTATCAAGTTTTTTTAATGATCGGAAGAGCAGGGGATGATGGCTGATTATGAGGTTACAATTTTTTCTGTTTGCTTCATCAACAACTTTTTCATCAACATCTAAACAAAGTAAAATATTTTTAACTTCGCGGCGCAATGATCCGATTTGTAAACCAACATTGTCTTTTTCCCAGGCGATGGATTTAGGTGCCCAGTCTTCAATTATTTTGATAATTTTATCACATCTCATAAATAGCAAAAAAAATGCACCCTTTAATTGTAGGGTGCACTCTTATAAACTTTTGGTCTTCGCATTTTGACCGTTACGGTCATTTTTTGCAAGGAATTTTAACTTTTTCGGATTTAATCTTCTCATATTTGTTACAAATATAATTTCATTTGACTAAATAAACAATTATTGTTTATGATTTAAATCAAGGATCTACCCAATTCCCGTCTTCTTTAATCAAATCTATAAGTTGATCAACTGCATTTTTTGCAGAAACGTTTCGACGAACAATATTTTTTTCGCGATATAAAGTAATTTTATCTACTCCCGAACCAACATAGCCATAATCCGCATCCGCCATTTCGCCGGGTCCGTTAACTATACAACCCATAATTGCAATCTTTACACCTTTAAGATGTTCGGTTCTTTTGCGAATCATTTCAGTAGTTTCTTGTAAATCAAATAAAGTTCTTCCGCAAGATGGACAGGCAATGTATTCGGTTTTGGATATTCTTTGGCGTGCTGCCTGCAGGATGTTAAATAAAAGTCTGTTTATAACTTTTTCTTTTTTCTCAAATCTTTTGATGAAGCTTTTAATATATGTTCCGGATTTTTCTTCTTCGCTTTTCAAATCGCTAACAGATAACCAAGCACCATCTCCAAATCCATCAATAAGTAAAGCACCAAAATCCGTGGATGAATAAAGCTGTAAATCTTCAAAGGTTATGTTTGAATAATTTCTTTTTAAGATAACCGGATTTTCAATTTTATTTTCGATCAAATCAAAAAATGCTCTTCGCTGTTCTGCCATGCCGTGCAGATTTTCGGTTTCCAAAACAATTACTACAGTATTATCATTTTTAATTTTGTTAAATAATTCTTTGGACAAATCATTATAGTAAAGATTAACAAAATTTAGCTGCCCGGATTTTTTTCCTTCTTCAACAAATTGTTTTGCGGTAAAGATTGGATAGCTGTTATAATTATTTCCCAAATCTTTCCAGGTTTCCAAATCATAAATCGCTTTTAATCCGTTGGGGCAATCAAATGATAAAATATTTTTTCCAAGATAAATTAAATCCGCAGCAATATCAGAAAGATTCCACTTATCAGACGGTTCATCGTAAGTGTAACCAATATCAACCAGATCTTTTTGTGATAAAATTTTTCTTTCACTATAATCTGCAACAACTCTTGGAACATTGCTTCCACCGATTGATAGAACTTCAAAAGATTTTCTTCTGTTATAGTTAAATGGATCAATAGGAGATTCAACAACTTCTTTTATCGGCTTGTGATTTTTTCTTACTTTGTATCGATTTGCTAATGCAATTGCAACGGGAGCTTCAAACTCTGGATCCTCAGTTAATGATACACGAATAGTATCGCCGATTCCATCTTCAAGCAGCGCACCAATACCAAGTGCCGATTTTATTCTTCCATCTTCACCGCCGCCGGCTTCTGTTACTCCAAGATGAAGGGGGTAATTCATTCCCTCCGCTTCCATTTTGTTTATCAATAATCTGTAAGCTTGCACCATAACTTGCGGGTTACTTGCCTTCATCGATAAAACTATGCTGTGATAATTCTCATCTTCACAAATTCTTAAAAACTCTAATGCGGATTCAACCATTCCAAGAGGTGTATCACCATAGCGACTCATAATTCTATCCGAAAGAGACCCGTGATTTGTTCCGATACGCATTGCAGTGCCATACTCTTTGCAAATCTTAACAAGCGGAGTGAACCTCTCTCTGATTCTATCCAGTTCTTCTTGATATTCAGCATCGCTGTATTCGATCAAATCAAATTTTTTCTTGTCAACATAATTTCCGGGATTAACACGAACTTTTTCCACAATTCGCGCAGCCATTTCTGCAGCATTTGGTGTAAAGTGAATATCAGCAATAAGCGGAACATTATATCCACGTTTTCTCAATTCCTTTTTTATTGCTTCAAGATTTTTTGCTTCGTTTATACTTGGGGCAGTAATTCTAACATATTCACAACCGGCTTCAACCATTCGTATTGTCTGCTCAACGGTTGCGATTGTGTTCATCGTATCTGTTGTTGTCATCGATTGAATGCGGATTGGATTCTTTCCGCCAAGAGGAATATCACCAATAAAAACTTCCCGTGTTTTATATCGTGAGTATTGTGTTAAGCTGTTGCAGTATTTTTTTATGTTTTTAATTTTGTTTTCCATAAATCCTAAACAAAAAAATAATTCGTTTGTTTCAATAAACTCACCCTAAATCCCTCTCTTAAAAAGAGAGGGACTTTTAAACTGTTCTACTCCCTTCTCTTTACAAGAGAAGGGCTGGGGATGAGTTCAAGCTATTAAATAGAATAAGTTCTTTAATAGTTCTTGCGTTTTTTCGCTTTAGTGTTTTTGTGATTTAGTGGCGAAAGAAGTTTGCCATTAAAACTTTAAAACACCAAAAGTCACTAATTTAGTTCAGTATCTTTATTCAAATATAAAAATAATTCATCCCACACTAAAAGTCTTAAATCCTGAATCTTAATCTTATTATATTTCGGATATGCGAATCCCGGAATCGAAAATAGAAGAAATACGAAATTCTGTAAGCATTGTAGATGTAATTTCTGAATACGTTCAACTTAGAAAACGAGGCAAAAACTTTATTGGTCTTTGCCCATTCCATTCAGAAAAAACACCATCGTTTACTGTAACAGAAGAAAAACAAATCTTTCACTGCTTTGGATGCCATGCCGGCGGCAATGTTTTTAAGTTTTTAATGGATTATAAAAAAATATCTTTCATTGAAGCAGTTCAGGAAATTGCACAGCAGCAGGGAATTGAGATTAGCTATGATGACGAGGGTTACAACGAAAAACAATCAGAGCAGGAAATTCTTTATGATATCAACACAGAAGTTGCAAGATATTTTTCTAATAACTTATTAAATGACGAAGAAGGCGAACTTGCCAGAAATTATTTTCAAAAAAGAAATCTGAAAGTTCAGACAATGCGTGCTTTTGGTTTGGGCTACGCACACAACGGTTACGAAAATCTTGTAAACTTTCTTAAAGAAAAAAATATTGATTTAGAAAAAGCTCTTCAGCTTGGATTAATTGGACGAAACAACGATGGACGTGTTTATGATAAACTTGCTGGAAGGATTATTTTTCCAATATTTTCTCCCAACGGAAGAGTTGTTGCTTTTGCAGGAAGAAAGTTGCGCGAAGATGATTCTGGCGGAAAATATATAAATTCTCCCGAATCTATTATTTATGTAAAAGGCAGAATTCTTTATGGACTTTCGCACGCAAAAGATGACATAAGAAAACTTAATAAGGCGATTATTGTTGAAGGGTATATGGATCTGATATCGCTTTATCAGGCAGGAGTAAAAAACGTGGTAGCAGTTTCCGGTACAGCGTTAACTGATGATCAGGCACAATTACTTTCACGCTATACAAAAAACGTTATTCTACTTTTTGATGCTGATACTGCGGGCATTAAAGCATCTATGCGAAGTATTGAAATTTTACTAAAGCGCGATTTTGATGTTAAGATCTCAACATTGCCTAAAGATGAAGACCCGGATTCTTATGTTACAAAGTTTGGTAAAGATGCTTTTGATGAGATAATAAAAAAAGCAGAAAACTTTCTTGAATATCAAACAGCTTATTACGAAGCACAAGGAATGTTTGATGATCCAACCAAAATGGCAGAAGCTATCCGTGATCTTGTAAAACCAATTGCCCTGGTTGATGATGAATTAAAAAGAAATATTCTGATGCGAACTATTGCCCGTAAATTCAATCTTAGAGAAAAACTTCTTGAAACGGAATTAGACAAAGCCCTGGATTTTCAAAAAAAACAAAGCAGAATTCAATCACAAAGAATTTTTAAGAAGGAAGAATCACAACAAGAAAGTTTAATCCCAAAAGAGAAAAAAACTATTCCACCGCACTTTTATAATACCGAACGAGAACTTATAAAATTATTATTTGAAAATAATGAAGAGATTATCGGGCTGATTACTTACAACATTCACGAAGAAGATATTCTGGTTGATATCCACAGAAAAATTTTTGAAAAAGTTTATTTTGAATATGAAAATCGTGGCAGCTTAAATCCTGCTGATTTAATTTCTTTGTTTGAAGATGACGTACAATCCTACCTTCGCGAACTTACAATAGAAAAATATTCACTTAGCAGTAATTGGGAAGATCTAAATCCATCAATAACGCAGGAGATGGTAAACAAAAAATATGCAATTGATTTAATTGTGAAGTACAAACAGATGCATATAGATTTACAAATTGCAGCCAATGTTAAAGCACAAGAAAATGCCGAAAGTGAAAAGCAGCTCCTCGAATTGATGAAAGAAAAACACGAATTAGAAAAACAAAGAAAGTCAGTTCGTGAAGAACTTGAAAAACAATAATGGTGCTTAATAAAAGTTGGGTGCTAAGATTGTGGGCGTCACTTCGACCGAAGGGAGAAGTCTAATAATCATACAGATTCCTCAGTCTCCCAAAGGGATGCCTATGGCAGAGGACTCCTTCGGAATGACATTTGCGTAATTTTCGCATAAAGTCGAAATGGGAAAGCATGATAATAAAAATGGCTGGTTTCTTACACTAAAAAGTCCGAATGCAAAAAGCAAAACAAATTTTAAAAGAAATATTTGGTTACGATTCTTTTCGTCCTCTTCAGCAGGAAATAATAGAAAGCATTGTAAATAAAAAAGATTGCCTTGTTGTAATGCCAACAGGAGGTGGAAAATCTTTGTGCTATCAAATTCCTGCCTTAATGTTTGATGGACTAACAATCGTTATCTCACCATTGATTTCGCTAATGAAAGATCAGGTTGAACAGCTTAGACAACTTGGTGTTGAAGCTGCTTTGCTAAACAGTTCACTATCACAAAAAGATTACAATTTTAATTTTGCAAATGTAAAATCAGGTAAAGCAAAACTGCTTTATCTTGCGCCCGAATCTTTACAGAAAGATGATATTAGTGCTTTACTAAAAAGTGTTAAAGTTGATTGTATTACTGTTGATGAAGCACATTGTATTTCTGAATGGGGACATGATTTTAGAAAAGATTATCGACAACTCGGCAACTTCAAGAAAATTTTTTCTTCTGCGGTTTGTATTGGCTTAACAGCAACTGCAACTCCTCGCGTGCAGGATGATATAATTAAAAACTTAAAATTGAATCATCCTAAAAAATTTATTGCAAGTTTTAACAGACCAAATTTATTTCTGCAAGTAATTCCTAAACGCGAACCATTCCAGCAGGCAATTGATTTTCTAAACGAACATAAAAATCAATCGGGAATAATTTATTGTTTCTCGCGTAAACAAGTTGATAGTCTTCATGAAAATTTATCCGAGCTTGGTTTTTCTACGAAACCGTATCACGCAGGTTTATCTGATGAAGAGAGAAATACAAATCAGGATTTGTTTATTAAGGATGAAATACAAATCATAATTGCAACGATAGCGTTTGGAATGGGAATAAATAAATCTAATGTACGCTTTGTGCTTCACTATGATCTTCCAAAAAATCTTGAATCATATTACCAGGAAATTGGTAGATCTGGACGAGACGGTGTGCGTTCTGATTGTCTGCTGCTTTTTAGCTATGCAGATATTTCCAAGATAAATTATTTTATCGATCAGAAAGAAGATGAACGTGAAAGACTTTCCGCAAAGATTCATCTTGAAGCTATGATAAAATATGCAGAGACTGAAATATGCAGAAGACAGCCGCTAATAAATTATTTTGGAGAAGTTTATAAGATTGATAAGTGCGGAATGTGTGATAATTGTTTAGCCGAAGAAGATGATAGCGATAAAACCGATATTACAATTTACACTCAAAAACTTTTATCAACATTAAAACGCACGGGAGAAGTTTTTGGATTAAATTATATTATTGATGTTTTGCTGGGGAATGATACCGAAAGAATTTTGAGTAACAATCATCATAAACTTAGCGTGTTTGGTGTAGGCAAAGAGCTTAGCAAAAAGCAATGGCAGATTCTTTCGCATCAGTTGATAAGAAAAGAAATTGTTGTTCGTGATAATGATTACGGAAGTTTAAAGTTATCGCAGTCGGCTTCAGATGTTTTATTCAACAATAAAAAAGTTTTTGGTTTGATTAAAGAACCGGAGCAAAGAAAAAGAAAACTTAAATCAATTGGAATAGATTACGACCAAAAATTATTCGAATTGCTGCGGGTAAAAAGAAAACAAATTGCTGATCAAAAAAATATTCCGCCATTTGTTATTTTTGCAGATAGTTCACTTATACAAATGGCGACAGATTATCCGCAAACTGAAAATGAATTATTAAGAATTGGCGGCGTTGGTGTTAAAAAACTTGAAAGTTATGGTTCAATATTTTTAACCATCATTAAAAATTATGTGAAGAATAATAATGTAAAGCAAAAAAGTCTTAAGCAAGAAACACGAATAAGAAAATCTTTACACGAGGAACCGCGACATAGAGTTGTTGCAAAAGCTTATAATGATGGGAGTTCAATTACTGAGTTAGCAGAAGAGTATAATGTTCAGGAACAAACAATAGTAAATCATCTTGCACGATATACAAATGAAGGTAACAAAGTTAGATTAGATGGTTTGATGGAAAGAATAACGATTGATAAAGCCAAACAGAAAAAAGTTTTTGCTGAGTTTGATGAAAATGGAACACTGCCTTTAAAACCAATTTTTGAAAAATTTAATAGCGAAATTTCTTATAATGAACTAAGTCTTTTAAGAGTTATTTATCTTAACAATTGTAAAAAATAATATAAGATTAACGTAGCACAGTTCGCCGCGGCGAATTAGTCTGTGCCTTTAAAATTGTAATATGAATTATCGCCAGGCAAAAAACGGAAAACTAATGATAGAAATCCTACCAGATAAGTGTGATTTCTGTGGATGCTGTGTTGGCGTTTGCCCAGAAGATGCAATCGAATTAAAAGAAGCAGAGATTTTTATTATTGATGAACGATGTACCAATTGTGCAAAATGTGTTTGGTCTTG
>DAIRCT010000014.1:0-41732 GCA_036796535.1 Ignavibacteriaceae bacterium | reverse complement strand
GATATGGAAAATTCTGAAACGCAGGTGTGGTTAGACTTTTCTTTGAGTTGCAAATACATCAGTAAACAGATTTACCAAGAATACAAAGAACGATCTGAAGAGATAGGTAAAATGTTAAATCATATGATTGAAAACCCGGATAAGTATGATTAAGTTTTTATTCTTTGAATTAGTTGTGGACTGCCCTATGAAGACTGTGGACTTGAAAAATAAAATGAGATAATTAAAAATTGAAAAATGAATATGATATAGTTGTAGTAGGAGCGGGACCGGCGGGAAGTATGGCTGCGCGGTTTGCTGCTGAGCAGGGCGTTTCTGTTTTGATGCTTGAGAAGGATCGTGATGTTGGTTATCCGGTTAGATGTGGTGAAGCAATAAGCAAAGCTGGAGTTGAAGAATTTATTCCAAGTGATGATAAATGGATTGCTGCAAAGATCAGTAAGTTTTCTTTCATCGCTCCTGATGATTCTGAAGTAATTGTAGATTTTGGTGATGCTGGTTACGTTCTTGAGCGAAGAATTTTTGATTATGAACTTGCACGAACTGCCGCTGAAGCCGGAGCAGAAATTTTAACACGTGCCTATGTAAATGGTTTGTTGTTTGATGATGGAAAAGTTTCCGGAGTAAAATACGAACTTAACGGCGAACAGAAAGAAGTAAAAGCAAAAGTTGTAATTGCTGCTGATGGAGTTGAATCGCGTGTGGGGCGCTGGGCAGGACTTGAAACTCACATTGATTTTCGGGATATGGAAAGTGCTGTGCAAATTACTGCTGCAAATATTCCTGTTGATCAGAACACACTTTACTTTTACTTTGGTAAAGATGTTGCACCAAACGGCTACTTCTGGATTTTTCCTAAAGGACACAATAAAGCAAACATTGGACTCGGTGTCAGCGGATTGATCGGCAAGAAAAAATCTGCACAATCTTTTCTTGATGATTTTATGAACAAGCATTATCCCAACGCACCTGTGCTTACAAAAATTGCTGGGGGAGTTCCTTGCTCAATTACGCTTGATAAAATTTCTGGTCCCGGTATTATGTTAGTTGGTGATGCTGCACGACAGGTTAATCCATTAAGCGGCGGCGGAATTGCAAGCGGAATGATTGGCGGAAAGATTGCAGGAACAATTGCAGGCGAAGCAATCAAACAAAACAAACTTGATCACATCTTAACTTACGATAAAGCATGGCACGATAGACTTGGAAAACGCCACGAAACCTTTAACAGAATTAAAGAAGGCATATACAATTTTTCTGATGATAAGTTTAACAGCATTGCACATTCAATTCTAAAAATTCCAATTGAGAAAAGAACACTTGGCAAAGTGTTTACAACTGCGTTAATGAACAATCCATCTTTGCTTGTTGATATTGCAAAGGTTTTTGTAGTTTAAATGCAATGGTACACTGTTCCGTTGGCTAAAGGATTGTGATTGGTTAGGATGGTTTATGATCAGTCTAAATCATAAAAATCAGCGTTCCATTCTTTTCCTAAAACTCTGCGCTTATTCCTATTGATGGCAAAATGCCGATTGAAGATGATTCATCGGTTCGCATTTCACGTCTGTCCCAGCGTATTCCACTTTGATTTTTTTGATTATATATATTTTGTATGTCAATATAAGTAATCAATGTCCATCCGGAAAAGTACCATCGCTTATCAACCCTAATATCAAGACTGTGTGAAGATTTCAATCTGCGGCTATTGTAATCAATAATAAGCTGTGAGCCATCAAATAAAAATGGAGTGTAAGGTTTACCACTTGCAAATCTGAACTTAGAACTGACTTCCCAGAATTCATTAAACTTATAACCACCGGACAAATTTATAATCCAGTTCTGATCATAACTTCCTGTTCGTTCAATTCCATCTAACGAAGTATAATCTGATTTGCTGTAGGTGAAACTAAAAATTCCGTAGTAAGGAATATCAGATAATTTTTTTTGAACTGATAACTCAACTCCGCGTGCTTTGCCAAATCCTGCATCAACCAATGGCTCTAATCCGAAAGATGAAAAATTATCATCGCTGCCGGCAAAACCAGCTCCTGTATTTGCAAGAACAAGATATGGTCTGATAGTACTAGTTGGATAGTTATTATAATCTTTATAAAAAGCTTCTACCTTTAACAAAGCATCGGCAGAAATTCGTTGATCAAATCCCAAAACAAATTGGTTAACCTTTATCATTTTTAAGTCTCTATTACTTTCAAATGCTTCTAACCAAATGTAAGATGGTGATTGGTAATAAATTCCCGTGCTAAAATTTATGTTTGTTAAATCTGTAAGCGCATAAGAAAGAGAGAACCTTGGACTGAAATAAACTTTTTTATTCAGTGCGGTAAAAATATCTGAACGTACACCAAGGTTTGCAGTCAATCTGTTAAACAACAATGAATTGTAATTTGTATAAATACCAAACTTTGTATAGTTGTTTCGGGTGTTTAGAGAAGTAATCGGAAGTGTATCACCAAAAGTTGTTACAAAGTTTGGAAAGAAAATATCATAATCCGCCTCTATAAGTTTTGCCGTTCCGCCTAAATTTATTTCTGATGTTTTTGATAATTTGAAAACTAAATCAGCACGCAAAGAATTTTCTTCTTCTTTGGATTTATTAATGAAAATGGGATTTAACAGAGAATCGCGCTGTCTGCTATTATAATCAACGTAATTCCGACTTAGAGAAATATTAAAAAAACCATTGGTAAATAAATGTCTGTAAGTAAATCCCGCAACATATTGAACCTGATCAGACCCAAGGATTCTTGAGTTATCAAATCGCTGGTCAGCATCATTATTGAAAAACTTTACATTATCAAATGCACTGATGAATAGAAAACTAAAGGCATCTTTTGTGTGAGGATTGAAATCTGCTTTTAGTAAAACATCATAATACTCCGGGACAAAGGAAAAATTTGCAGCTTTAAAAATAAAATCAAGATAACTTCTTCTGGCAGAAAAAATAAAATTTGATTTTTCAGTAATCGGTCCTTCTAAGTTTAATCCAAATTGTGAAGCAGAGATTGTAGCTTTTCCGCCAAATCTATCTTCTCTTCCATCTCTAAGTTTAATATCCAGAACGGAAGAAAGTTTATCTCCGTATAGTGCAGAAAATCCACCGGTTGAAAAAGAAGTTTCGCGAACAAAATCTAAATTAACATAACTTAAAGGTCCACCGGTTGCACCCTGGGTTCCAAAGTGGTTAATGTTTGGTACTTCAATCCCATCTATAAGATAAAGATTTTCTGAAGGAGCCCCGCCACGGACAATAAGATCATTTCTTCCTGCATCTGCTTGTGCAACGCCTGGTAAAATTGATAGTGCGCGAATAACATCTTCAAATCCACCCGGACTTCTTCTGATCTCTTCATAACTAAAATTTCTTATACTATTAACTTCCAACGGATCTTTGCGGAAGTAATCGCTTGTTACTGTAACATCTCCTAGTTCAATTGCCTGGGGAACCAGCTCAAAATTTACTTCTGCCGGTTTACCGCTTTGGATTACAACATCAGTCTTGGTTAGCTGATTATATCCAATTACAGAAGCACGGACTTGGTATGTATTGACAGGCAAGTTCTCTATTTTAAAATATCCATTTTCATTTGTAGCTGCGCCAAAGTTGGTTCCGGGAACGATTATGTTAGCAAATGGTATCGGCTGCTTTGTGGTAAAATCAAAAACGCGTCCATAGATGTAACTCGATAATTCCTGCGCAAGCAAATTTGTAGTACAAAAGATTACAATGGTTATGAAATAGATATTTTTCATTTAATTGGTTTTAAAGGTTGATAAATTTTTAATGTTGTAAATTACAACATCAAATATCATAAAAAGTTCATTTGGTTCTAAAGAAAAAATAATTTTATGAAAAGCAGTAATTTGTTATATTTTTAGTGTTAAGATTTTATTTATGATAGAATGAACAAAAAGAAAAATAAAACATCATCACAAACGGAAGATATTAAGCTGCTGGAATTTTTAGCTGATGAGTCGGTAGAAAAACAATTAATATCCTCTCCCCAAAGCTCTATCCTTTGTGATATTGCATTAGTTTTTGATGATCAATTCCATTACTCGCTAAAGATAATGGACAATAAAGCAGAGATCTTTTATTCTCCGAGTGTCGAAAAGGTTACCGGTTATAAACCTGAAGAACTATTTAAGTTATCTATGTTTGGCAGAGAGCTTATTATCGAAGAAGACTTGCCTGCTGTGAAGAAACAAATTAATCTTGTTGAAAACGGAAAGGTTGATAACCTTGAACTACTCTATCGAATTAGACGCAAAGATGGCGAAGTTGTCTGGTTAAAAGAACAGATGAAGTTGAATGTTGAAAATCAAACAACAAAAAAATTTATTGGGTTGGTTATTGATGTTACAAAATTTCACCAGAACGAGGAGCTGCTTAACAGAAAACTGGATGAATTACAGAACAAAATAACTGCAAGGGATAATTTTCTTTCTATACTATCACACGATTTACGCGCACCCTTTTCAAGCATACTGGGATTTACGGAAATTCTTTTAAGTGATGCCGTTTTAACAGATGCTGAAAGAACAGAATATCTTAATTACATAAATGATTCATCAAGTAATCAACTTAGACTTGTTAATTACCTGCTCGATTGGTCTAATCTTCAGACTGGCAGGTTACATATTGAAAAGCACAGAGTGCAGGCACAAGGTCTGGTTTTTAATTGCATCTCTGCGTTAACCGGTAACGCTATGAGAAAAAATATAGATATTAAAGTTAATGTCCCCGAATCAATCTTTATTGAAGTAGATGAAAGATTGATGATACAGGTTATAACCAATCTGGTTAGCAATGCAATTAAATTTTCTGAAGATGGTAAAACGATAAGTATAAATGCAGATAGATTTAATAATGAACTTGTAGAGTTTGTTATTCGTGATGAAGGTATCGGTATACCGGAAAATTATCATGGTAGAATATTTAAATTTGACAAAATGTTTTCCACCAGAGGAACACACGGTGAGAGAGGAACCGGACTCGGTCTATCCCTGGTTAAAGAAATAATTGAAAGACATAAAGGCGAGATTTGGTTTTATTCCAAGGAACGAGTTGGAAGCGAGTTTCATTTTACTGTTCCAAGTTCGGAAAACACAATACTGCTTGTTGAAAATAATAGAGAAGATTTTTCAAGATTTGAAAAAATTATATTAGAAAACTATCCCGAGTTTAAATTCATTGGAACAAACAATGGATTTGAAGCAATAAACATAGTACTTAAACAACACCCATCTTTAATTATTTCTTCACACGATCTTCCACTTATGAATGGAGTTCAATTTGTAAAATCTATCCTTCGCGGAGATAGAAAATTTTATGCACCCATAATTGCTATTGTTGAATCACCTGATGATTCTTTAATTAAATCATATCACGAAATTGGTATCAAGTCGATCCTGTATAAACCAGTTGATCTTAAACTTTTCAATCGGGAAATAACGCTTGCACTTAATTAGCTAATCAAAATGCTTAAGCGATTTAATATAAAACAAAGTTTAACTATTTTTCTGTCGCATTTTAAAATTTATCGGAGGTAATGTGAATCTTGCTGTAATTGGAACAGGATATGTTGGCCTTGTATCAGGAACCTGTCTTGCCGAAACAGGAAACAACGTAGTCTGTGTTGATATTGATGAGAATAAAGTTGAACAGATGAAAACCGGTCAGATACCTATTTATGAACCCGGATTAGAAGTTTTATTTTTAAGAAATATTGTTAAAAAAAGATTGTCATTTACCACAGATTTGCGCGAAGCTGTAAGACAATCGAATGTAATCTTTTTGTGTCTGCCAACTCCGCAAGGCGGTGACGGCGCTGCGGATTTAAAGTACATTTTAAAAGTTGCAGATGATCTCGGTAAATTTTTTAAAGATGAACCTGAAATGGGTTTTAAAGTTATTGTTGATAAAAGCACAGTTCCCGTAGGAACCAGTGACAGAGTTCGCGAAGCAATCAGAAAGCACGCCCCTGATTTTGATTTTGATGTTTGTTCTAATCCTGAATTTTTAAGAGAAGGCATAGCTGTTGAAGATTTTATGAAACCGGAAAGAGTCATTGTTGGAACAAGTAATGAAAAAACAAAAAAGGTAATGGAGCAGCTTTACGAACCATTTGTTAGAACCGGCAATCCCGTTTACTTTATGGATGAAAAATCTGCTGAGATGACAAAATATGCCGCTAACTCTTTTATCGCGATGAAAATATCCTTTATGAACGAAATAGCCAGATTGTGTGAACTTACAGGAGCGCAGGTTGATGCTGTCCGATTAGGTATTGGTTCGGATTCCAGAATCGGTAAAAGATATTTATTCCCCGGAATTGGTTACGGCGGTTCTTGCTTCCCAAAGGATGTTCACGCACTCGTTAACACAGCAAATGAAAATAAATATGATTTTAAGATTTTAAAATCTGTTATAGAGGTTAACAAGGAACAGGTTAATCATTTCTTCAAAAAAATTGTACAGCATTATAACGGAGATATTAAAAACAAACATTTTGCAATGTGGGGATTAGCTTTTAAACCTAACACTGATGATGTTCGTGAAGCGCCATCGCATTATCTTATAAAACTTTTATTAGATGCCGGTGCAACTGTAAAAGCATATGATCCGGAAGCAAATCAAACTACAAAATCTGTGCTTGGTGATGTTATTGAATATGCAGAAACATCTGATGAAACATTAAAAGATGCTGATGCATTAATAGTTGTAACCGAATGGAAGGAATTCCGTAATCCGGATTTTGATAAAATAAAAAAAGGTCTTAAAGCTCCTGTTATCTTTGATGGAAGAAATCTTTATGATCTGGATAAGATGAAAGAGCTGAACTTTACTTATTACTCCATTGGAAGAAGTGCTGTTAAAAGTTAAGATATATTTTTTGATAAAACTCATTGTTGTCCATTTTAATTTTGGAATCAGAATATTAGTGTTAGAGAACAAAATTATTTAAATGCTTTTAAGCTTTAATCTTACATTTAATTAATTATTTACATAAGTTAAATAAGTAAGACAAATAATACTTAATTATGTTAAATCAATCTGAACTATCATCTCTTGTTAAGGGTGATCCAATCGATCATTTCCTGCTCGTAAAAAAAAGTGAATTAAGACTAACCAAAGCCGGTAAAGAATATCTTTCATTAGAACTTGGCGATAAATCAATTTCATCCGCAGCAAATCTTTGGGATGATGCTTCGGGATTTAAATCAATAAAAACCTCTTTAGCTGTTGGGGATGTTGTTAAGATTACAGGAATGATGGATGAATATCAGGGGAATCCACAAATTAAAATTGAATCAATTAGATTGGCTAAGCAAAGTGATGATGTAACTCCAAGGGACTTTCTGCCAAAATCTTTACGCGATCTTAATGTGATGAAAAAGGAATTCACATCAAGGATGGAAAAGATTGTTAACACAGATTTGAAATCACTTGTGAAAAAAATATTTTCTGATGAAAGATTTACAAAATACACATCTGTACCAGCCGGTAAAATGTGGCATCATAGCTATATAAGTGGATTGTTAGAGCACACCCTGGAAATTATAAAAATTTGTGATTTGATGTGTGATATTCATCCGGAAATTAATCGTGATCTTTTGATTTGCGGGGCAATGCTTCATGATTTTGGTAAGATTGAAGAGTTAAGTTTCGATCCTGTTTTTGAATATACTGATAAAGGTAAATTGCTTGGTCATATTGTAATTGCAGCAATGATTGTTAATGATGAGATTAGTAAATCACCAAACTTTCCGGAAAACTTAAAAAATAATTTACTGCACTTGATTTTAAGTCATCAGGGAAAACTGGAGTATGCTTCTCCGGTTGTTCCTAAAACACTTGAAGCAATTACCCTTTATCAGGCAGATGAATTAAGCGCAAAAGTTAACGCATATAAAAATGTTATTGCAAATGAAATAAAGCCAGGGACAAACTGGACTAAGTTTATTTCTCTTGCCGGCACAGATATTCATAATCACGGACTCCTTAATAATCCTGAAGATAAAAAAACATTGTTCGATTAATTTTAACTAATAAAAAGGGAACAGAAATGAAAAAGATCTTTTTACTTTCTTCAATTTTTCTGATCGCAATTATGGGGACGCGCATTTCATTCGCACAGTCTGTAGGTGATCTGATAAAACAGGGGGATAAATACGTTGAGGAGTTTAACGATCAAAAAGCTCTTGATACTTATTTACAGGCAGATAAATTATCACCAAACAACTGGGAAATTTACTGGCGAATTAGCAGATCCTACATTGATATAGGGGAACACCTACCGGATAAAACAAGTGCTCAAAAAGATGAACAAGAAAAAATGTATAAAAAATCTTTAGAGTATGCTGATAAAGCAGTTAAACTTGCACCCGGTGAAGCAATTACTTATGTACGAAGAGCAATTGCAAACGGAAGAATTGCATTGTTCCAGGGAGTATTTTCTGCAATCGGTACAGTAAAAGATGTAAAAGCTGATTGTGAAAAAGCCATTCAGCTTGGTAATGGTGGTAATTATGTTCAGGCACTTGCACATTATGTTTTGGGCAGAACACATCTTAAAGTTTGTGAAAAAGCTTATCTCTTAAGGTTGCCTTTGGGATTAGGTTGGGGTGATACCGGTGAAGCAGTTAAATTACTTGAAACAGCAAATAAATTGAAACCAAACTTCCGTATGTTTTTGTATGAGCTTGCCAAAGCTTATGTTGAAGAAGATGAATATGATAAAGCGAAAGCAACTTTAAAGTTGGTTGAAAAAGCTCCCGTTGCTGATGAAGATGATAATCAGGTTTTAGCTGATGCAAAAAAACTTTATGAAAAAATTAAAGACGAATAAATTAATTTAGTTATTATGCCTTCAAAAAATCCTAACAGCCCTCCCCTTTGGGGAGGGTTGGATGAGGCACTTCTTAACAAACTATCTGAAGCAAAGAAAATTGTTTTCTTTACCGGTGCTGGTATCTCTGCAGAATCCGGCATCCCGACTTTTCGTGGTAAAGATGGAATATGGAATAAACTTAAACCGGAAGAGCTTGCAAACTTTAATGCATTTATTCGCAATCCTCAAATGGTTTGGGAATGGTACAATCACCGGAAAAAAATTATTCACGAAGCAAAACCAAATGCCGGACATCTGGCAATTGCAGAAATGCAGAACTTATTTGATGAAGTTACAGTTGTTACTCAGAATATTGATAATCTTCATCGTAGAGCAGGCAGTAAAAATATTTTTGAACTGCATGGAAATATTGAAAGAAATTATTGTATAAAATGCCGCACTTTCTATAATGAAGATCTGGATTTTTCAAACGGAGTGCCCAAATGTAAATGTGGCGGATTGATTCGCCCTGATGTTGTTTGGTTTGGTGAGTATCTCCCGGAAGACCAGTTTGAAGGGGGAGAAAATGCTGCAGTAAATAGTGATGTATTTTTTGTCGTTGGAACTTCTGCAGTCGTTTATCCTGCAACGGGATTAGTTCATTCGGCAAAACGCGCCGGCTCTTTTATTGTCGAAATAAATGTTGTAGAAACAGAAATATCTTCCCTGTGTGATAAATCTTTTTTTGGTGAGGCCGGAAAAATCCTTCCTGAAATTGTAAATGAAGTTAAAAGAATCAGAAAGAAATAATTTTACTAATCTTTCTTTGGTACGATCAAGCTTAACACTGCAGTAAAAACAGCAGCTCCAATTATTGACCAAATGATTGGATAATTAATTCCGCGAATTTCGAAGGATAGAAAATCAGGGAAATGAAACTCGCGCGCAAGTATAGTTCCGATATAAGCACCAATAAACCCAACCACAATTGAAATAATACAACCACCTCTTTTAAATCCCACAAGCGAACGCCCGATTCCTCCGGTTATTCCCGCAATTATCAATAAAATTAATATTTCAAACATTTCATCCTCGCAGTTTTTTTTATGTAACCAAAAAATAGGTTTTATTCTGATGAATTTCTTGTAATATTTAAAATAGAATTTACTTCGCAAATATCTGGTTTAATGTATTCAATGATAAAGGACAAACTTTGAATCGTAGAAAATTTTTAAGAAATATTTTCCTGGCATCGGCGGGATTTTTATTTTTAAGTGAAAAGATACAAGCCAAGCAGCCGCCTGTATTTCCGGGCTTTAAACCGGATCCCACAAAATGGAAAAATGATGAAATAAATATTGCCTGGATTGGTCACTCAACTGTTCTGATAAATTTTTTTGGTACAATTATCCTTACTGATCCTGTTTTATTTGAAAGAATTGGTGTTAACATATTTGGAATGACATTTGGTCCAAGCCGATTTACATTTCCCGCATTAACAATTGATGAAATACCCAAGCCCGATATCATTCTTCTTTCTCACGCTCATATGGATCATATGGATTATGAGACGCTTTCCACAATTACGGAAAAATATCCTAAAGATATAGATTGCATAACAGCTTACAACACTGCTGATGTCATTGCTGAGCTTGAATGGAAATCTTTACAGGAAATTGACTGGAATGAAGAAACCAATTTGCAAGGAATAAAATTTAAAGCTCTGGAAGTAAAACATTTCGGCTGGCGCTATCCATGGGAATGGGATCGCTCTAAAGGTTATATGAAAGAGGGAAGAAGTTATAATGCTGTTATACTTGAAAAGACTGGGAAAAAAATACTGTTTGGAGGAGACACAGCATTTCATGATTTATTTAAATCATTAAAAGATGAAAACATTGAAATTGCAATTATGCCAATTGGAGCTTACCAACCATGGAAAAAAAATCATTGCAACCCTGAGGAAGCCTTGATAATGGCAAATGATCATATTGGTGCAAAATATTTTATTCCAATCCATACAAAAACTTTTAAGCAAGGCACAGAACCGATTGATGAACCATTAAACTGGCTTAATCAATCTGTTATAAATTATAAAATAAAACTTGGGCTTGATGATATTGGAAAAACTTTCACTTTATCGGATTGATGTTTCTTTTATTGACTATGTAAAAAAATAAGATTTAATTTGAGATAGTTATATTTTGGGAGATGAAAGATGAAGACAGCAAAATTGTTTTTATTAGTTGCTATTTTATTTACACCCGCTTGCAATATTCTTGATTCCGAAAGTGAGGGCTGGACCAAAGGGAAAATCATGACCTCTGCTGATGATTCAAATATCCCGGACAGTATTAAAAATCTTTATAAAATTGATGCGGCTACATTAGCACTTAGAGATGTTGCAAATGATCCTGAGTCAAAATATAAGTTAGTTGAAATTCCTACCGAACTAATAGAGCTCTATTATCGTGGACTTGTTCATATTTATTATTCGATGAGATATCCGCCAAATAATAATATAGATGGCATACATGTTTTTCCTAATCCATCCGTTTTTGGTATTGCAGTGCTAATTGATACTACTTATGACTGGGCTAAAGCATGGAAACGCGGCGAACGCTTAACCGGTAATGCTCAAATAGATGCTATAATGGAAGAATACAATTTACAATTAAAATCCTGTCGTTATGATGCAGCTTCAATTTTTTCACCACGGCCGATTAATACTTTTGCTCTTGCAAATAAATTTTTGGGTATTCCAGGAGTGAGAGTAGCAGAATCAAATGGTTATATAGGGGATGGATCTGATATCAAAGCTGAAATTAAAGATCCATACTTGCTTTATATTTTTACTGTTGGATGGGGAGATTGTCCTTCCGGATGCATAAAACGGCACTATTGGGATATTGCTGTGGAATATAATGGAAATGTTATTTTCCAGAGAGAATATGGTGATCCTTTAAAATGACAAAACTAGAAAAAGGTTTTATCCAAATCTATACCGGCAACGGCAAAGGAAAATCAACCGCTGCAATTGGGCAAGCTGTGCGGGCTGCGGGATTTGGTCTTAAAACTTATATCGCACAGTTTATGAAAGAATATCCATACAATGAATTGAGAAGTTTAGAACTTTTAAAGGAATGGATTACAATAGAACAATTTGCCGGAGATGATTTTGTTTATAGAAAAGAAATGCCAAACAAAGTTGAGATGGATAAAGCAAGACGCGGACTTGAAACAGCAAAAGCAAAAATGCTTAGCGGCAAATTTGATTTGATAATTCTTGATGAAATCTTGGTGTCAATCCATTTTGGTCTGTTTAACGATGAAGAAGTGATGACATTTATGAAAATGAAACCTGAAAATGTTGAATTGATTTTAACCGGCAGATATTGTCCGGATAAAATCCTTGAAGCCGCTGATCTTGTTACAGAGATGAAAGTTATTAAGCATTATTATCAGGAAGGTGTTTTGGCAAGAAAGGGAATTGAATCATAATTGCGATGTATTTTTAAATTTTGCGGATATGGTTTTTTGTTTTGGAACTTTTTTCTGTAAAAATGAATTGTTAGTTTAGATAAAGATTATTGGAAAAATCTATTATGAAAGAAATAAAACAATCTCACTTCCTCGCATTTTACAATGCTCTTGTTGATGGCGATAAAGATGGGTGTGCTAATCTTGTTCAATCTTTAATCGAAGAGGGAGTGAATTTAAAAGATATTTATGTTGAGCTTTTTCAAAAATCCCTTTACAGGATTGGAAAACTTTGGGATGATAATAAATTGTCAATCCCCGAAGAACATATGGCAACCCGCATAGTTGAATATTTAATTAACCGTTTTGCTCCAGTTGGAAAATCTAACTCAGATAAAAAAGTTGTTATCGCCTGTATCGATAAGGAGTTTCATGAAATTGGTGCAAAAATGGTTTCAAATATCTTTGAACTAAATGGATGGAAATCCTATTATCTCGGAGCTTCCGTTCCAAATAAAGAAATATTAAAATTTGTAAAACGAATTGATCCTGATATAATTGCACTTTCGTGGAGTTTGTATCTTAACCTTGGAAGATTTTTAGAAGTTCTGGATCATCTAACAAGATTTTTTCCCACAAAAAAAATACTAATTGGCGGGCAGGCACTTAGTGAAAACTCAAACAATATTTTAAAAAAATATAAAAATATAGAGTACATTGAGTCACTTGATTCATTAGAGTCTTATCTGAAAAAATAATTTTGTGATTTAATTTACAGGCAAAGAAATAACCTTTGCCTTTTATTTTAACATTATATAAATTTAAGCGAGCTTAAAAATATAATTAGAAGAACTTAAATGATAAATGTTTCGCAGGAAGATTATTTAACCACAATTTACCGTAATCTTGATGAATCGGGAGAAATAAAACCAAATCTCCTTGCATCAAAACTGGAAATTTCAAACGCAGCGGTAACTGATATGCTTCGCAAGCTTTCTCGCGATGGATTAGTAGATTATAAAAAATATAAAAGCATAAAGCTTACTGTAGAAGGCGAAACTTATGCTAAAAACATGCTTAGACGACATAGAATTTGGGAAGTTTTTCTTCATCAAACTCTTGGTATGCCGTGGGACAAAGTTCATGAAGAAGCAGAAAAATTAGAGCACTCTTCTTCGGATGAGATAATTAATCTTTTAGAAGAGTTTTTAGATTACCCTGAAGTTGATCCTCATGGCTATCCGATTCCTGATAAGAATGGAAAAATGAAAAAAAATAAATCAGTTGTAGCAATAACAGAATTAAATGAAAATGATTTGGCTAAAGTAACTCGTGTTAATGATGATGTTAAAAATCTTTTATCATACATTACTAAAATTGGAATAACTCTTGGTAAAGAGATTTTTATAAAAGATAAACTTGATTACGATGGCTCTGTACTAATTATTATCGATAAAAAAGAAGTTAATATAAGCGGCAAAATTGCATCAAACATTTTTGTAGAAAAGATAAAGTAGGTTATAAAATGAATGAACCTCTAATCCTTTTGGTAATAGGAATAATAACATTATTGATGATTGTACTATTGTTTTATCCCGGCAAGGGAATTATTGCTGTCTGGAAGAAATCAAATTATGCAAATAAAAAAGTTTTAATTGAAGATGCCTTAAAGTACTTATATAACTGTGAGTATAACGGAATAAATTGTACTCTAAACAGTGTTGCCGGAAATCTTTCTATCTCTGCTGATGATGCAACAGATATAATTTCCAGACTTGAATCAATGGGACTTGTTTCGGCAAAAAAAGATGAATTGAATTTAACATCAGATGGTAGATCTTATGCTTTGCGTATTATCAGAGTGCATCGATTATGGGAAAAATATCTTGCAGATGAAACCAGCGTATCAGAAAATGAATGGCATCAGAAAGCGGAAGAAGTTGAACATTTAATAACACCTGAACAGGCAGATACACTTGCGGCTCAAATCGGCAATCCTGTTTTTGATCCTCACGGGGATCCTATTCCATCAGCTTCTGGATTACTTCCATCAAAAAAAGGAAAATCTTTAAATGAAATGAAAGTTGGCGAAACAGCAAACATTATTCACATTGAAGATGAACCTAATGCGATTTATAGTCAAATTCTTGCACAAGGATTATATCTCGGAATGCAAATTAGAATGCTGGAAGTTTCTGATAAGAGAATAAAATTCGTAGCCAATGGCGAAGAGTGTATCCTTTCACCTTTAATTGCAAAAAATATTACAGTTGGTGTTGTTAAACTCGAAAAACAAGTAGAAGGAAAGTTTAAAACTCTTTCATCTCTTAAAGTTGGTGAGCAAGGAACAATTCTTGGAATCGCAAAAGCATTGCGCGGGCAGCAACGAAGGCGTTTGATGGATTTAGGGATCGTGCCCGGAACAAAAATAGCAGCAGAACTTGAAAGTTTAACCGGTGATCCGGTTGCTTACAGAGTGCGCGAAACAACAGTTGCATTGCGTAAACAGCAAACAGATAAAATATATCTGGTTAATGACGAGGAAAAATAAATATGGCAAGCGTTGATATAAGTAACTGTGCAAATTGTCCCGTTCACAATATGGGCAATCTTAAAAAGCTCGGAATTGATATGAGCAGTTTTGATTTTGTTGTTGCTCTTGCTGGTAATCCTAACACTGGCAAAAGCACAGTGTTTAATTATCTTACCGGATTAAGACAACATACAGGCAACTGGCCAGGGAAAACCGTAGAACGTGCGGAAGGTGGATTTGAATACAATGATAAAAAATTTAAACTCGTTGATCTGCCCGGAACATATTCCTTATTGTCAACAAGTACGGATGAAGAAGTGGCGCGGGATTTTATTTTATTCGGGCAGCCGGATGTTACTGTGATTGTTGTTGATGCAACAAGACTAGAGAGAAACCTAAATCTTGTTTTACAAATTCTTGAAATAACTGATCGTGCAGTACTTTGTTTAAATCTTATGGATGAAGCAAGAAGAAATGGTATTCAGGTGGATGATAGAACTTTGTCTAAAGAATTGGGAATCCCCGTAATTCCGGCTTCTGCAAGACAGGGCGAAGGCATGAATGAATTGCTAAATGCGATCAATGATGTTGCATCTGGAAAATATATTTGTAAACCCTACAGATTAAAAACTAATTCAGCAGAATTAAATTCTGCAATAGATAAGCTAAGTAAAGAAATTGAGTTGGAATATCCCGGCCTGCCAAATCTTAGATGGGTGGCGCTGCGCTTACTTGAAGGTGATCAGAGCATTATTGAATCAATTCGCAGCGGTGATTTGGGTAATCTTAAAAAAGAAGATTCACTTGAAGTTGTGGAGAATTAAATAAGAAAAAGGAAACTGCCACAAAGACACCAAGACACGAAAGAACACAAAAGAAAAATATGAACGATAATATAAAAAGAGAATCAATTTTAGCTGCTGCAAATAATCTCCGGTGGGAAGTTGGAGAAAATTTGCACGATGCTTTGATGGAATCCATTTATGAAAATGCAACAACTATTGCGAGCAAAGTTGTAATCTATCCGGATAAGAAACCCGCATTTAGTCTGGATAGAACCCTGGATAAAATACTTACAAGCAAATACCTTGGTTTTCCAATAATGCTGTTAATTCTCGCAGTGGTTTTTTGGATAACGATTCAGGGTGCAAACATTCCCTCAGGTTTAATTGCAAGTCTATTGGTTGACACACTTCACCCGGCATTAAAAAACATAGCCAACTCAATTGGTTTTCCCTGGTGGTTAAGCGGCGTGCTGATCGACGGCGCATATCTTTCTATGGCTTGGGTTGTAAGTGTTATGCTGCCGCCGATGGCAATATTCTTTCCAATCTATACTTTGCTTGAAGATTTTGGTTACTTACCGCGAGTTGCATTTAATATGGATCCGCTTTACAAAAAAGTTGGTGCTCACGGAAGACAGGCATTAACAATGGCAATGGGATTTGGTTGTAACGCAGCCGGAGTTGTTGCAACAAGGGTAATTGATTCGCCTCGCGAGAGATTAATTGCAATCATAACAAACAACTTTTCTTTGTGTAATGGTAGATGGCCGACGCAAATTTTAATTGCAACAATTTTTATTGGCGGAGCTGCCCCCGCATATCTTGCCGGAATTGTTTCCGCTGCGGCAGTAGTTTTTATTGCAGTGCTCGGAATTGTTTTTAGCTTATTAGTTTCCTGGGGATTATCGAGAACATTACTAAAAGGCGAAGCATCCGCATTTAGTTTGGAATTACCGCCTTATCGTCCGCCGAGAATATTACAAACACTTTATACTTCATTAATTAGCAGAACAATATTTGTTCTGTGGCGTGCGATCGTATTTGCAGTTCCCGCAGGAATGGTAATCTGGTTAGTTGCAAACATTAATATTGATGGAGTGTCACTTGCAAATCATTTTATTAACTGGGTAAATCCATTCGCTTTTATTTTTGGATTAAATGGAATAATTCTGCTTGCATATATAATTGCAATTCCTGCTAATGAAATTGTGATTCCAACTATACTAATGTTAACTGTTGCAAACATTGGATTGATGAGTGTTGGCTCCGGCAACGGAGTTATGTTTCAATTGGATTCTGTGTCTGGTACAGCTTCAATTCTTCATGCAGGTGGCTGGACTTTGCTGACGGGAATTAATTTGATGTTGTTTAGTCTGCTCCACAATCCGTGCTCAACAACAATTTTTACAATCTACAAGGAAACTAAAAGTGTAAAATGGACTGTTATCTCAACACTGCTTCCGATTGCCATGGGATTTACAGTAACATTTTTTGTTACACAAATTTGGCGCTTGATATTTTAATAGTTACAACTATTACTATTTTATCTGATTGTTTATTGAATTTCCTATCTTTGCACATTCATTTACAATTTAAGTTTTAATGCACACGCATTCTTATTCAAATATTTGGGAAATAATTTTAGGATCTTTGGGCGATACCTATTTAATGATTCCAATTCTGTTTATCCTTTACTTTGCTTTAGAATATTTTTCGCACACCAAGCAGCTGGATTTAATTTCATATCTTAAAATTTCCGGTCCAATGGGTCCACTTGCAGGAACTTTACTTGGTTTGATACCCGAATGTGGAATGTCAGTTTTTGTTACGTCGCTTTTTTTAACACGCAGAGTTTCAATCGGAACATTAATTGCAACTTATCTTGCAACTTCTGATGAAGCTTTACCTGTGTTGATTGCAAATCGCGAGCAAGCGATTTATATTTTTTACATACTTGGATTAAAATTATTAATAGGCGTTGCTTCCGGGTATCTAATTGATTTTCTAATATCCAAAAAGTTTTATGAAGGCAAAGCACCTGAAATTAAATCATCACACGTTGTTGAAATTGATGTTGAACTTCATAAAACCAGATACTGGGAAATAACTATCCATAGTTTAAAAAGAACTTTCAGGATTTATTTCTGGGTATTTGTAATTACGATTTTACTTGCCTCGATTATTGCCTTTACACACTCCAGTGAAGTAATGGAATCATTAAATGTTAGTCCGGTAATCCAAATTTTTGTGGCGGCAGTTTTTGGATTGATTCCCAATTGTGCCGCATCAATTGCAATTGCCGAAGCTTTTTTACATACAGGATTATCACTCGGTGCCACAATTGCCGGATTAAGTTCAGGTGCGGGTTTTGGTCCAATAGTTTTATTCAAAGATGGAGAAATAAAAACATCGATTAAAATTTTATTTCTTACATTGGGATCTGCAATTAGCTGGGGACTAATTATAAACTTTGCATTATAAAGATATATGATAAAAACCTTCGAGGTTTACTGAAATAATTGAGAATTATTCTATTATTTTAACTACTTTTTTAGCTAAACCTCGAAGGTTTCACAGATTTGCGTAAGATGACTTATTAACTTTATTTTATAAAAATTAGATTAGGAAAATTAGTTAAATGAAAAAATTTAGATTACTTTCCTGGAATGTTAATGGTATTCGTGCAATTCAGAAAAAAGGATTTGTTGATTGGGTGTTAAAAGAAAATCCGGATATCCTGTGTTTGCAGGAAACAAAAGCATCTCCGGAGCAATTATCTAAAGAGTTATTAAACATCAATGGATATAAATCGTATTTCTCTTCTTCAGTGGTTAAAAAAGGTTATAGCGGAGTTGCAATCTATACAAAACAAGAGCCGGTAAAAGTTGAGCATGGTTTTGGAATTCCTAAATTTGATGACGAAGGCAGAATCCTTATCCTTGATTATAAAGATTTTATTTTAATAAATATTTATTTCCCTAACGGTAAGATGTCTCCAGAAAGACTTCAGTATAAAATGGATTTTTATGATGCCTTTCTTGATTATGCAAATAATCTTGTAAAAGCGGGAAAGAAATTAATTGTGTGTGGTGATGTGAACACAGCTCATAAAGAAATTGATTTAGCACGCCCCAAAGAAAATGAAAAAATATCCGGCTTCCTTCCAATTGAAAGAGAGTGGATGGATAAATTTTTTTCGAATGGATATGTAGATACTTTTAGAATGTTTTGTAGTGAACCTGAACAATATACATGGTGGGATATGCAATCCCGGGCACGTGAAAGAAATGTTGGCTGGAGAATAGATTATTTTTTTGTATCAGATAATTTCAAGAAAAATGTTAAAAATGCTTTTATCCTGCCCGATGTTATGGGCTCTGATCACTGCCCTGTTGGAATTGAGATAGAAGTTTGATCCAATGATAAACGAAAAAAGAATTCGCTTACTTCAAAAGGGTGAAGAAACCAATGGACCAGTTGTTTATTGGATGAGCCGTGACCAGCGTGTGCACGATAATTGGGCATTATTGTTTGCACAGCAGCTTGCATTGGAAAAGAAAAAATCATTGGTGGTTGCATTTAATCTTGTACCCGATTTTCTTGAAGCCACAATTCGCCAATATGGATTTATGCTAAAAGGATTACAAGAAGTTGAATCCGAATTATGCAAATACAACATTTCTTTTTTTCTTCTAACAGGAAAACCTGAAAACGAAATTCCAGGGTTTATTAAAAACACTAATTCATCCATCCTTGTTTCAGATTTTGATCCATTAAAAATAAAAAGAATTTGGAAACGTGATGTTGCAAAGAAAATTACAGTTCCATTTTATGAAGTTGATTCGCATAATATTGTTCCTTGTTTACATGTTTCAGATAAATTGGAATTTGCGGCTTATACAATCAGACCTAAGATTCATAAAGCATTGATTGAATTTATGGATGAGTTCCCATCACTTAAGAAGATGAGCAAAAGCGAAATATCATCTGATAAAATTGATTGGAGTAAATCTGAAAAATCACTGAGGATAAATCGTGAAGTAAATGAAGTTGATTGGATAAAACCCGGAGAATCGGCTGCAATAAAATCGTTAAAAGATTTTCTTAAAAATAAATTCGAGAATTATAACGAATTAAGAAACGATCCAACAAAAGATGGGCAATCAAATCTTTCTCCTTATTTACATTTTGGTCAACTATCAGCTCAACGTATTGCATTGGAAACACAAAGAATAAATGGAAATAAGGAATCTGAAAAATCTTTTCTGGAGGAACTTATCGTTCGCCGCGAGCTTGCCGATAATTTTTGCTACTTCAATAAAAATTATGATTCATTCGATGGTTTTCATGATTGGGCAAAAACTTCATTGAATGAACATCGAAAAGATGAAAGAGAATTTTTATATACCCTTGCTCAATTTGAACAAGCAAAAACTCACAAAGATTTGTGGAATGCTGCTCAGATGCAAATGGTTACAACTGGAAAAATGCATGGCTATATGCGAATGTATTGGGCAAAAAAAATTCTGGAGTGGAGCAAATCTCCCGAAGAAGCATTAAAAATTGCAATTTATTTAAATGATAAATATGAACTTGATGGACGGGATCCAAATGGTTATACGGGAATTGCCTGGTCAATCGGCGGAATTCACGATCGCCCATGGTTTGAGAGACCGGTCTATGGCAAAATAAGATATATGAATCGCAATGGCGCTGAGAAAAAATTTGATATTAAACACTATATCCGTACGTATGAAAAATAGTTACGCAAAGCTTTAATTACCGTTAATTTTGAATAATTAAGCAATATCTTCTCATTCTGTAACACACAAGAATTGCATTACTGCTAAAAACCTCAACATTTCAGTTCAGATATGATCGGCATTTAAGTTGATAAAATTTAAGTGCTTAAGATAAAAATTATACTAAAATCGCAATTAAATTAAGAAAACAATCTAAGGTTAAATGAAAAGTCGATCACAAAAACTCCAAATAAAATTAACATTAGAATTTTCCTTATTCTTTATAATAATAGCAGGATTTATTTATTTCTATACAACTATCAAGTTTGAAGATCAGTTGATGGATAAGTATAGATACAAAGCTTCAGTGTTTGTTAATTATCTTGAGCAAAATCCTCAAGTATTTTTTGAAAAAAAGTTTGCAAATAAAGAAGACGCTGCAAAATTACTTGAGCTAAACGATGCCATCTATCTTGTTGTTGAAAGTAATTCGGGAGAAGTATTTGATGCCATAAATCTTGATGCTGCAGAAAAAAACTTTTATGTATTGTCAAAAAGAGATTATGAAGGGATTTCAAAAGATGAATCCATTTTTAGTATCGTTCTTCCAGTAGACTTCAATAGAAGTCCAATCGGTAAAATTTATGTTGGGTTTGATTCAAATGAAGATGCTCAAAAATTATTTAAGAATAAATTACTTACAGCATTATTCAGTCTCTCAATTCTTTTGGCGGGAATTGTTTTCACATACTTTTTAAGTTCCATATCATTCAGACCATTAACTAAAATCATTAGAAAATTAGATGCAATTACTATTTCAAAATCGGAGAAATCACTAAATAAATCCAGCCAGGATCAATTAGGTGTACTTGCCGATCGTGTTGATATTGTGCTTGCCGAACTTGAGAAATCATCTTCTGAAGTTGAATCGTTAAATAAAAGACTTCATGATGTATTTAAAGACAAAATCACAGAACTAAATTTTGAAATAAACCAACGAAAAAAAGCAGAAATATCTTTACAAAAAAGTGAAGAACAGTTCAGACTCGTTTTTCAAAATGCTCCGATTGGAATTGTAATCATCTCAAAAGAAGGAAAAATTATAAGCGTAAACAAATCTTTTTGTGATACTTTGGGATATGCAAGAGAAGAGGTTATCGGAATACCAATAAAACATTTATTCGATAATAATGATCTTGATGGTTTTAGTGATGAAAAATTTGATTATGATAACTTTCCTGTTGCCGATATTAATTCACAAAAAGTATTATTTAAAAGAGAAGGAACCGAAATAGATGTAATCGTAAAATCTGTTTCGGTACTTGATGATCAGGGTAAAGTTAAACATTACGTAATGCAGATACTTGATATTTCTGAAATTAAAAAAGTACAGAAGGAATTGGTTACAGCTCTTAATAAAGCTGAGGAATCAGACAGACTTAAATCTGCGTTCCTTGCACAAATGTCTCACGAAATCAGAACTCCGCTAAATGTAATTTTAGCATCAATACCATTGCTTGCTGATGAAGTTAATAGCGATGATGAAGACGTAAAAATTATATTTGATTCTGTAAAGAGCGCCGGAAAAAGATTGCAAAGAACAATTGATATGATATTAAATATGTCGTCGGTGCAAAGCGGAAATTATAAAGCAAGTTTTGAAAGATTTGATTTGATTCCTGATTTGCGAAAACTGCTTAATGAGTTAAAGTCATTAAGTGACGATAAAGGATTAAAATTAATATTTAAACAGGATTGTGATGAAGCTTTGATAGTAGCAGATAGATATACCGTAAATCAGATTTTTCAAAATCTTATTAATAATGCGATAAAATATACACTTAAGGGTTTTATTGAAGTTTCGGTTAAAAGCCAAAATGATGATAAACTTGTTGTTGAAATTAAAGATAGTGGAATAGGAATGAGTGAAGAGTATCTTGAAAATCTTTTTACTCCCTTTTCGCAAGAAGATATCGGACACAAACGGCAGTATGAAGGAAATGGTTTAGGGCTGGCATTAGTGAAAAAATATGTTGAGCTTAATCATGCAGATATTAGTGTTGAAAGTAAAAAAAATAATGGCTCAACCTTTAAAGTAGTTTTTAATAAAGAATTAAAAATTACAGATACAAATTTTACTTCCAGGGAATATAAAACATTAAACTAATTCTTGCGCTTTGTTATAAATCTCCTGCAAGGATACACTTCTCACAATTATCAACCCTATTTATTATAAATTATATTTGTGCTGTAAATTAAAAAGTTAAATCATAATGAAAATAAGTACTTTAATATTTAAGATTAATATTGCAGAGGACTTTGTATGGATAACGAACTAAAAAATGAATTTGAACAAAGCTTAAAAAAAGCCAAGCCGCAGACAAAATGGGATGAAGTTAAAAAATGGATTCCTTCAATCATTATTTTTCCAATTGCACTTTACTGGGTTTTAAATCGTGGTGAATATGGATTTATTGATAATGCTGATTTGGTAATTCATGAAGCCGGGCATTTATTTTTTAAGTTTTTTGGCAGCTACATTTATACTCTTGGTGGTACGTTAATGCAAATTATTCTTCCCTCCATAATTTTCTTTTACTTTTTTAGAAATTCCTATAGAACAGGAATGCAGTTTTCGCTTCTTTGGCTGGGACAAAATCTCATCAACATTTCTGTTTATGCTGCGGATGCTCAGGCAAGACGGCTTCCATTACTGGGAGGTAACAAAGTTTACCACGATTGGCATTATTTGTTAAATGAAATCGGTCTGCTTCAGTATGATGCGGAAGTTGGTTATTTCTTTTTTGGTATTGCAATTCTCATCTTTATCATCACTTTAATTATGCCTCTAATAACTCAGGATTAAGTATTATCTTTTGCCACTAAAATTTTTAAAAGGTTTTTCTTAAATATGAAGTTACTTTTCCTGACTATATTTCTTTTGGCATCAACAAATTTTTATCCGCAAACGGATACAGTTAGAACATATTATCCAAACGGAAACCTTGAATCACAAATCGTTTATGAAAAAAATATCAGACAGGGAGAAGCCACATTCTTCTGGGAAAATGGAAATTTAAAGGAGAAAAGAAATTATATAAATGATAAAGTTTCCGGAACGGTAACAAGTTATTATCAAAATGGAAAAGTAAAAGAACAATTTAGTCTTGAAGAAGGAAAACGCTCAGGTATAACTACTTACTATGATTCACTTGGCAGTGGCAGTAAAGATATTGTTTTTGAAGACGGTGTTAGAAAGGGACAGGATTTTTTATTGGTTGGAGAATATCGTGAAGAAGATTATCAGAAACTGCTGGCAGAATGGAAAGAGCGACAATTAAAAAAAGGGAACAAACAAAGTGAGCTTTCACTTCCGCCTTTGATTGAAGAAGATAAAAAAAATTTGGATGATGATCCTGCATATTTCATGAATGCAGATGTTATGCCTGAACCAATTGGTGGAATGAATACGATTTATAAAAAATTAATCTATCCACCTGAAGCGAAAAAAAATAATATTGAGGGAACTGTAAAAGTTTTGGCTTTTATTGAAAAGAATGGAGAGGTTTCTTCTGCTCAGGTTGTAGAGGGTATTGGTTATGGCTGTGATGAGAATGCAAGACTTTCAGTTTACTATACAAGATTTAAACCCGGCTTGCAAAAAGGGCAGCGGGTTAAGGTTCAGATGATCATTCCAATTGAGTTTAAACTCGATAAGACTTTAAATTAAATTTATTATTCTTCGCGGGTAAAAAGTTAGCTTTCACGCAGATTGCACAAAGAAAATTTTAGATAAAGATCACTAAGAAATATTAAATCTAAGATTTGTTAATATATTTTTTGTTTTACCATCAAAATTTTTTAACTCAATACGATAATTATTAAACTCTCTTCTAATAGGATAATCTTTTCTCAGTAAATCAAAATATTTTATTCTTTCTTCCCGGCTCATATTAAGCATTTTTCGCAATAGTTTGTCATCTCGCTGGATAGGATAAATTTTTGAAACAATTTGATCCAAATCTTTTTCGATAGTTTCAGATTTTTCAAAAGATAATAAGGAGTTTTTGGGAGCTTCTTTGGTAAAATTAAAACTAATATTCAGATTTAGATAATCTGCAAGTGCATCAAAAATCATTTTTGTACCATTGATCTTTCCTTCTAAAGAATATCCGGCAATATGCGGTGTTCCGATTATAACTTTATTGAGCAAATCAATATTTATGTCCGGTTCATTTTCCCAGACATCTAAAACAACCTTTAATTTTTTTGTATCAATAATTTCAAGCAACTCCTGATTTTTTATAACAGCACCGCGGGAAGTATTTATTAAAATCGTTCCATCCTTTAATTCCATCAGCTTTTTTTTATCAAACAAATGATAGGTTCTATCTATTCCCGAAAGATTTAATGGAACGTGAAGTGTAATAATATCAGCGTTTAGTATTTCATCTAGACTGACAAAGCTATTATTATTTCCCGCTCTTTGTAATGGCGGGTCGTTTAGTAAAACTTTCATTCCAAGTGCATCAGCAAACTTAGCTACTTTGCTTCCAACATTTCCAACACCAACAATTCCGATTGATTTCTCTTTTAACGTAAAATTAAATCGTACAGAAAGATTAAGAAGTGAAACGACCAGGTATTCAGCAACGGAATAAGCATTACAACCTTTAGCATCAGCAAAAGCGATTTTATTTTTTTTAAGATACTCTAAATCAATGTGATCAGTTCCAATCGTTGCTGTACCCACAAATTTAACCGGCGTGTTTTTCAGAAGCTCTTTATCAACTTTTGTAATTGAACGAACAATTAGGATATCAGCATCTTTTAAAATGGAGTTATTAATTTCTCTTCCGGAAAGTAACGTTACGTTACCAAATAGCGCAAAAGCTTCTTTAGCAAAGACAATATTTTCATCAACTATAATATTTAACATAATTTTTATTCTTAAATGTAATTCCTAAATTTCTATTTGAAATTTGCCAGTAAATATTTAGCTAACTTCTGGGTAATCTCATATCCAAATCAAGTAAAGTTAAAAAGCTCACTTAAAAATAAGGATTTTTAAATGTTAAGCAGATTATTGCAACCAGAAATCCAGGCGCTTATTGCAGAGAAACAGCTTGGTATTCTTAAAGATATCCTTACCGATTGGACGCCAGCAGATATTGCGGAGCTTCTTGCAGACATATCTGAAAAAGAACGGGTTATTATTTTTCGCCTTCTATCTAAAGAATTAGCTGCTGATACTTTTGAGTATATGGATTTTGATACTCAAATGGAATTGTTAAAATCTATGGGAAGAGAAGAAGTAACCGAAGTTCTGAACGAAATGGATCCTGATGATAGAACGGCGCTTTTTGAGGAAATGCCATCATCAGCGGCAAAGCAGCTTATACAACTACTTTCACCATCAGAAAGAAAAATTGCTGTAACGCTGCTTGGTTATCCAGAAAACAGTGTTGGAAGGTTAATGACCCCGGATTACATTTCCGTAAAACCATCATTTACAATCCAGGAAACTTTAGATTATATCCGTGAGCACGGTAAAAACAAAGAGACTTTAAATGTTATTTATGTCGTTGATGATAAAGGAAAACTTATTGATGATATTAAAATAAAAGATATTTTACTTGCCCCCGTTAACAGTTCCATTGCTGATTTAATGGATGAGAATTTTGTGGCGCTGCATGTTTATGATGATCAGGAAACCGCTGTAGAGGCATTTAAAAAATATGATAGAGTCGCATTACCTGTTATTGATAGGGCAGGAATGTTAATAGGTATAGTTACCATAGATGATGTGTTTGATATCGCAGAAGAAGAAACTACGGAGGATATTCAAAAGCAGGCAGCAGTGGAAGTTCTTGATGAACCCTATTCTTCTATTCCACTATTAAGTATGATCAAAAAACGAGCAGGATGGTTAGCTGTTTTATTTTTAGGTGAAATGTTTACTGCATCTGCTATGGCTTTTTTTGAAGATGAAATAGCAAAGGCGGTTGTATTGGCGCTGTTCGTTCCATTGATAATTTCAAGCGGTGGAAATTCGGGCTCGCAGGCGGCTACATTAGTGGTGCGCGCAATGGCTCTGGGAGAAGTAACAATTAAAGATTGGTTTTTTGTAATTAAGCGGGAGCTTTTAACAGGATTATCTTTAGGTTCAATATTAGCGGTAATTGGTTTTTTAAGAATTTATGCCTGGCAGATGGCTTCACACATTTATGGCGATTATTGGTTTTATGTCGCTATTACGGTTTCAATATCGCTTATTGGAGTAGTAATGTGGGGTACACTTACGGGATCAATGCTTCCTTTTATTTTAAAGAAACTTGGTTTTGATCCTGCATCTTCATCAGCACCTTTTGTAGCAACATTAGTGGATGTAACAGGTTTGATTATTTACTTTTCAGTAGCCATTCTTACACTTAGTGGAAAGCTATTATAGCAAATTACCCTTTGTTTTATCACTTAATTTCGGGATTGATAAAGGTATTCTTTTTATATTTACGATATACATTAATAATCATAAAGTTTAAAAGTGAATAATAAGAAAAGAACAAAGGGAATCATTTTAGCCGGAGGATCCGGTTCAAGACTTTATCCTATAACGAAAGTTTATAGTAAGCAGTTAGCGCTTATTTATGATAAGCCATTAATATATTACCCGCTTTCAATTTTGATGCTGGGTGGAATAAAAGATGTACTGATAATATCTAACAAAGAAACAATCCCGCTTTATCAACAGTTATTTAACAGCGGCAGCTCAATTGGAATGAACATAAACTATGCTGTTCAATCGGCACCAAATGGCATTGCAGAAGCATTTATAATCGGAGAAGAATTTATTGGTGATGATAATGTGTGTCTTGTTTTAGGCGATAATATTTTTTACGGTGATCTCTCGTTTTTTTATCGCGGAATAAAAAATAATACAGGCGCAACAATCTTTGGTTATCAGGTAACAGATCCTGAACGATATGGAATTGTTGAATTTGATAATAACGGAAACGCAATTTCTATTGAAGAAAAACCGAAAAATCCCAAATCTCAATATGCTGTACCGGGACTCTATATTTATAACAATGAAGTGATTAACATATCTAAAAACCTTAAACCATCTGCCCGCGGTGAGTTAGAGATAACCGATGTTAATAAAGAATATCTGAATAATAAAAAACTAAAAGTAGAAAAGATCGGAAGAGGCATTGCCTGGCTTGATACCGGTACTCCGGAAGCATTACTTCAGGCATCAAACTTTTTTGGAGTAATTGAAGATAGACAGGGATTAAAAGTTGCCTGTATTGAGGAGATTGCATATCACAAAGGATTTATATCTAAAGATAAGTTTGCTGAATTGGTGAACTCAATTCCTAAATCTTTATATCGTAACTATCTTGAAAAGATATTAAAGGAAGGATGATTTATTGGAGGTAATTAAAACGGAAATCGAAGGGCTGCTGATTATAAAACCAAAAGTTTTTGGTGATGAGCGCGGTTATTTTTTTGAAAGTTATAATGAACAATCCTATAAACTAGCAGGAATTGATTTTAACTTTGTACAAGATAATATATCTAAATCAAAAAAAGGGACGATACGAGGATTGCATTATCAAATTGGCGATAAAGCGCAGGGAAAACTGTGCAAAGTAATTTATGGTAAAGTACTGGATGTAGCTGTGGATATTCGATTTGGTTCACCAACTTTTGGAAAATATTTTTCCTCAGAGTTGTCCGAAGAAAATCACACACAATTATGGATTCCACCCGGATTTGCACACGGATTTTCTGTTTTATCGGATGAAGCAATATTTGCTTACAAATGCACAGCGGCTTATAGCAAAGAGCACGAGCGGGCAATTATTTTTAACGATCACGATTTAAATATTAATTGGAAAGTTGATAATCCAATTGTTTCTGAAAAAGATTTGAAAGCACCATCGTTTAAAGACATATCAAAAGATTTTATTTATTAAATATTTTATAACAAAGGAAATTATATGCGAGTACCACTTTTAGATCTTAAACCACAATATCAATCTTTGAAAAAAGAACTTGACGAAGCAGTAATTAAAGTTGCCGAATCTCAATATTTTATTCTTGGTCCTGAAGTAGCTGGAATGGAAAAAGAATTTTGCAATTATCTTGGCTGCAAACACGCACTCGGCGTTTCATCCGGAACCGATGCTTTACTGCTTGCACTGATGGCAATTGATATTAAACCCGGTGATGAAGTTATCGTTCCCACGTACTCATTCTTTGCAACCGCAGGCGTTGTCTCAAGATTATTTGCAACTCCCGTTTTGGTTGAAAACGATCCGGTTACATTTAATATGGATCCAAAAGATTTTGAAAAGAAAATAACACCCAAAACAAAAGCCGTTATTCCTGTTCATCTTTACGGGCAAAGCGCAGAGATAGGTGAGATAGTTAAGATTGCAAAAGCACACAATATAATTGTGATTGAAGATGCTGCCCAAGCTATAGGATCACAATATAAAGATGGAAGATTTGTTGGAACCATTGGCGATATCGGATGCTTCTCATTTTTCCCGAGTAAAAATCTTGGCTGCTATGGCGATGGCGGCTTGGTTACAACCAATAATGATGATCTTGCAAAAATTCTTACAATAAAAAGAGTACACGGCGCTGATCCGAAATATTATCATAAGGTAATTGGCGGTAATTTTAGAATAGATGCTTTACAAGCTGCTGTGTTAAGAGTAAAACTTCCTCATCTCGATAGCTGGTCTGAAAAGCGAAGACATAATGCCAATCGCTACACTCAGCTTTTTGTTGATGCAGGTTTAGCGGAAGAAGCAGGTAAAACTAAGTTTGATGAAAAAAATAAAGTGCTTCTTCCTGCTGCAGTTTATGAAAGATACAGAGTAAAAAATTATCACATCTACAATCAATACATTGTTCGTGTTGATAAACGCGATGAATTAAGAGAATTTTTAACAAAGCATGAAATAGGAACGGAAATTTATTATCCGGTCCCTTTCCATTTGCAAGAGTGCTTTAAAGATCTTGGTCATAAAAAAGGAGATTTTCCTATATCGGAATTTTCTGCAGATAAATCTATTGCACTTCCGATTTATCCTGAACTAAGCGACGAACAATTAGTTTATGTTGTTGATACTTTTAAGAAGTTTTTTAATCGATAAGAGTAATTAATGTTTAAAAAAATATTTCTGTTATTGGCTCTTAGCTCTTTTGCTTTTGCGCAAGTAGTTTACGAGCCATTGAACAGAGATGTTTATTCTTTTCTATCCCGTCTGAGTCAAAAATCTGTTATAAGATTTGACGATAATATCAGACCGCTTAGTAGAAAATACATTGCACAAAAACTTCTCGAAGCTTCGGATAAGTCTGCGCAGCTCACCAGTCTTGAAAAAAGTGAATTGGAATTTTATAAACAAGATTTTTATCGTGAGTTTGATCTAATAAATAATACACAAATTGATTCTACTCAACTTGTCTATTTCAGTAAGGATGCTGGAGACCGTTGGAGATTATTTAGTTACAGAGATAATTTTTTCTCGATAAACTTAAGTCCGATTTTAGGTTTTACACTTGGCTCACGCGATAACAATAAATTAACTCATACCTGGAATGGTCTTTATACTTATGGCTATCTAAGCGACTATATTGGATTTAGTTTTGATTTTCGGGATAATACAGAATTAGGTAACTCTATTGATAAGAATAAAAGATTTACTCCTGTTACAGGAGTTGACGCACGTACAGATCAGAATATTGTTAACTACTCTTCAGATAAAATGGAATACAGTGAGGCAAAAGCTATAATTGCAACTGACTGGAGTTGGGGATCGCTTGCTGTTGGAAAAGATTTTTTAGAATGGGGTTATGGTGAAAGCGGATTACTTGTGCTTTCTCAAAAACCACCTTCTTACGGATTTTTAAGATTGGATATTAAACCAACTGATTGGCTTAGATTTAATTACATACATGGCTGGCTTTCGTCTGATGTAATTGATTCAAGCTCATTTTTTTATAATCGAAACGGAACTCTTAGTTTTTCATTTAAGAAAAAGTTTATTGCCAATCATTCAATAACAATTACTCCAACAAATGGATTGGATTTATCTTTTGGCGAATCAATGGTATATGATAACGAGCTTGAATATTTATACTTAATTCCAATTATGTTTTTCAGAGCTGCTGATCATCATTTAAGCAGACAGGTAAATGCTGCTGGCGGAAATGCTCAGTTCTTTTTTGCTGCAAGCTCCAAAGGACAAATAAAAAACACACATCTTTACACAACTTTATTTATTGATGAAATTACTCTAAGCGGTTTATTTGATTCTTACAAACAAAGAAATCAGCTGGGATTTACTTTGGGCGGCTCTGTTACTGATTTACCAATTGAAAATCTTACAACAACCATTGAATACACAAAGATATATCCATTTGTTTATCGCCATTATATCCAAACAAAAGATTATACAAGCGCATCTTATCCGCTTGGTCATTGGATAGGCAATAATGCTGATCTGATTTATGCCGCAGTTAATTTCAGAATTATTCGTGGATTGCAGGCAACGCTTTGGGGTCAGTATATTCGCAAAGGCGGTGAGGGAAGTTATGATCAGCAGTATAATATGCAGCCGCAGCCGCCATTTTTATTCGGGTTAAGAAAAAATTATTCATACCTGGGTGCTGAAATTAAATATGAGTACACACACGAACTGTTTGCTAAGTTAAAGTTTCAAACAACAAAATCTTCTGTACAACAGGAAGATTTAAGTTTTGTGGATAAAAGATTAAATGAATTTTATTTATCTATTTATTATGGGTTATAATTCTTAATGAAAGAATTACAGAACAGAAAAGTATATCTTGCAGGTCATACCGGAATGGTTGGCTCTGCAATTTTCAGAGAGCTGGAAAATCGTGGTTATAAAAATCTTGTCTATAAAAATTTTTCCGAACTTGATTTACGTAATCAAGCTAACGTTGAAAAATTCTTTGCTGATACGAAACCAGAAATTGTAATCATTGCTGCAGCTAAAGTTGGTGGAATACTGGCTAACAATACTTATCGTGCAGAGTTTTTGTATGATAATTTGATGATTGAAGCAAATCTTATTCACGCTTCTTACTTGAATAATGTTGAAAAGGTTGTTTTTCTTGGAAGCTCCTGCATTTACCCAAAGCTTGCCCCTCAACCATTAAAGGAAGAGTATCTTCTTTCAGATTATCTTGAGTTTACAAATGAACCTTATGCAATTGCCAAAATAGCAGGAATCAAACTATGCGAAAACTATTATCGTCAGTATGGATGTAATTACATTTCAGCAATGCCAACAAATCTTTATGGGCCGAATGATAATTTTAATCTTGAAACATCCCACGTTTTACCGGCATTGTTAAGAAAATTTCACGAGGCAAAAGTTGAAGGAAAAAACTCTGTTACAATTTGGGGAAGCGGTAAACCTTTGCGTGAGTTTATGTATGTTGAAGATCTTGCAAACGCAATTGTTTTTATGATGGAGAAAGTTAATGCAAAAGATCTTTATGAAAAAGGCATCACACATTTAAACGTTGGTACAGGCAAAGATATTTCAATTTCTGATTTAGCAAGTTTAATTGCTCAGATTACTGGGTTTAAGGGAAAGATTGTTTATGATGCATCCAAGCCGGATGGAACTCCGAGAAAACTTATGGATGTCACTCGAATAAATTCACTTGGTTGGAAATATAAAACCGAGCTCTCCGAGGGGATAACTAAAACGTATCAATGGTTTGTAAAAAATAAGTTATAAATTAATGTTGGCATGATTGCATGGATGCATGGATGCATGTATGCATGATTGTATGAGTGCATGGTGGAATGATTATTCAGCAATTATTTTTCAAAATTATTTATTAGGAAATTAGATGTTAGACCAGGAAATTTTAAATAGAAATAGAAACATAAATAGGGGGTATCGAAAACTTGAAGTTTGGCAAGAAGGAATTGAGCTTTATGTTTTAGTAAGAAAGAAATTGAAATCTATTGATTCTATTCCATTTAAAGTTAAAGCCCAGATAGAAGATTCAATTTTATCTTGCCCATCCAATATTGCAGAAGGTTACAGCAGGCGCTCAATTAAAGAAAATATAAATTTTGTAAATATTGCTTTAGCATCACTATCTGAGAATTATACACAACTATTTGCGTTACATTCTTCAGAAGATATAGATAGGATCTGGTTTGATGAATATGATAAAAAGCATTATTCCTTAGAAAACAAATTAATTCAATTTAACAAATCAATGATTTCTAAAATTAGTCCAGACGAATGGAAAAATGATTACATACTTCGAGAGATAGTTGAAAAGTATGGTAGTATTGAATAAATCATGCATCCATGCAACCATGCATCCATGCAATCAGGCGGATTAAATGAAAAAATAGATTGCTATAGTAAAAAAATCACTAAACATATTTTTAATTTTTAATTGGTGAATATGAAAGCTTTAATAACCGGTATAACCGGACAGGACGGAAGTTATTTAACAGAGATACTTCTGGAAAAAGGATATGAAGTTCACGGTATAATTCGCAGAAGCAGTTCCTTCAACACAGGAAGGATTGATCATCTTTATGAAAATCGTGAACTGCTAAACAAAAAACTTTTCCTTCATTATGGTGATCTTGTAGATACAAGTAACTTAAATCGCTTGCTTGAAAAAATTCAACCTGATGAAATTTATAATCTGGCTGCGCAAAGCCATGTTAAAGTATCATTTGAAATTCCGGACTACACTGCTCAGGTCGATGCTCTTGGTACATTAAGATTTTTAGATGCGATTCGTGAAGTCGGCTTAAGACAAGTAAAGTTTTATCAGGCATCAACATCCGAGCTGTTTGGAAAAGTACAGGAAGTACCACAAAGCGAAAAGACTCCATTCTATCCACGCTCTCCTTATGGTGTTGCAAAATTGTATGGCTTTTGGATAATTGTAAACTACAGAGAAGCGTATAATCTTTTTGCAAGCAATGGAATTTTGTTTAATCACGAATCACCGAAACGCGGTGAAACTTTTGTAACCAGAAAAATAACCCGGGCAGCATCAAGAATTGCAGCCGGTTTACAATCTTCGCTTTCACTTGGTAATCTTAATGCTAAACGGGATTGGGGCTTTGCACCGGAATACTGCGAAGGTATGTGGCGAATTCTTCAATATAAAAATGCAGAAGACTTTGTATTAGCGACCGGAGAAACGCACACAGTAAAAGAATTTGTTGAACTTACTTTTAAACATCTTGGCATTGAGTTAATATGGAAAGGGAAAGGATTAAACGAAAAAGGAATTATAAAACAAATAGATTTTGATAAAGCAAAATCACTTATAAACTTTAATAAAAACTCTAAGTTTTATAAGTATGATTTTTCAACTAATTTAAGAAAAGGAAATACAGTTGTTACGGTTGATCCTAATTATTATCGCCCGACAGAAGTTGATTTATTAATTGGCGATCCAACAAAAGCTAAAAAACTTTTAGGATGGAAAGCTAAAACGAAGTTTGAAGATCTTGTTCAGATTATGATAAAATCTGATATGGATAAAGTTTTAAGAAGAGGTTATTAAAATTTTTTTATTTCACTAATTATTCGAGGTTAATATGTTTGATACAAATTATAAGTTCACGTGTGTTGACAGGTTTTTAAAGTATGTAAAGTACGATACACAATCAGATGAAGAATCAACTTCATTCCCATCAACTGAAAAACAAAAAATACTTGCAAAAGAACTTGCCGAAGAATTGAAGCAGTTAGGACTTAAAGATGCGCATATGGATGAGTGGGGATATGTAATGGCTACTCTTCCATCTAATACAAATAAAAAAGTTGACCCGATTGCTTTTATTGCTCATATAGATACTTCACCTGCGGTTACAGGGGCAAATGTTAAACCGATGATTAGAAAAAATTATCAGGGCGGGGATATAAAGCTGGAAAATGATGGATTGGTAATTACAGTAAGTGATAATCCTGATTTAAAAAATATGATAGGATTTGATATCATTACTACTGATGGTTCAACTTTACTAGGTGCTGATAACAAAGCAGGCGTTGCTGAAATTATAGACGCGATAAATTATTTCTTAGCTCATCCTGCCATAAAACATGGCGATATAAAAGTCTGCTTCACTCCGGATGAAGAAGTTGGCAGAGGCACAGAAAAAATTGATTTGAAAAAACTTGGTGCAAAGTATGCTTACACAATTGATGGTTCAAGTTTAGGTGAACTTGAAACAGAAACATTTTCTGCCGATGCTGTTGTAATAAAATTTTTTGGGAAAAATATTCATCCCGGATATGCAAAAAATATAATGGTTAATTCAATAAAAGTCGCTTCGCATTTTATTGACAATCTTCCCAAGGGCACGCTTTCTCCCGAGACAACTGATGGAAGGGAAGGATATGTTCATTGTGGTTCATTCAATGGAAATGAAGAGTTAACAACTTTAAAATTTATCATACGTGATTTTGAAACACCCAAATTAAAAGAGTACGAGGAAACACTAAAAAAACTTGCTGAAGAAGTTGTTAACAAATTTCCCGGATCACGAATGGAGTTTCAGGTTATTGAACAGTATAGAAATATGAAAGAAGTTTTAGATAAGCATCCACATGTTACAAATTTTGCTATTGAAGCAATGGAACGATTGGGAATAAAACCTATTCTTCATCCTATTCGTGGTGGCACGGATGGCTCACGTCTATCTTTTATGGGATTGCCAACGCCTAATATTTTTGCCGGCGAGCATAGTTTCCATTCACAACTTGAGTGGGTTGCTGTTCAGGATATGGAAATGGCAGTTAAAACAATTGTAGAAGTTGCAAAAGTTTGGGAAGAAAAAGCTTAAGTAGGATGTTGGAGATGGGCGGTTGGTTGTAGGAGATTGGAAGTAAGAAGTAGAAAATAGGAGGTGGGGGATTGGAAGTTGTAATCGTTATTAAAAATTTGTTTTTCTCAAATTGCATTATGGCAGGTGTATGAACAAATTAAAATATGAAGATTTAGAAATTTATCAACTGGCTGAAAAGTTAAGTGACAGAATTTGGGAAATAGTTTTAAAATGGAATTACATTGCACAAAAAACTTATGGCATTCAGATAATTGATTCAAGTTCCAGTATTGGTTCTAATATTGCGGAAGGCTATGGAAAAGGTAGTAATTCGGATAGAGCAAGATTTGCAAAAATATCAAGAGGTTCTTTGTATGAGTCAATTCATTGGGTAAATAAAACTTATCGGTTAAAAATATTGTCAGAGCCTGAGTTTAAAGAACTTTCTGAAATTTGCGATATATTGACTCCAAAGTTAAGTGCATACATAAATTATCTAAATAAAAAATAAATCTTGCTTGAAAACAATAAAATAATAATTAAGGAAAGCTCATTAGATTTTCCTGTTTCCAACCCCCAACTTCCAATCTCCAAACGCCCGGAGCTTATGGCTCCCGCGGGAGATTGGACGATGCTGCGCGCAGCTGTTAGCAACGGCGCTGATGCTGTTTATTTTGGTTTGGAAAAACTTAATATGCGTGCAAAAGCTGCAAACTTTTCTGTTGATGAACTTCCGGAAATTGTTTCATTCTGCAAAGAACACAAAGTAAAAACATTTCTTACGCTTAACACAATTGTATTTGAAGAAGAGCTTTCTGAGTTAGAAGAAATAATTATTGCCGCAAAAAAAAATGGAGTTGATAGAATTATCTGCTCTGATTTGGCTGTTGCTGATTTATGTCATAAACACGAATTTCCATTTTGTATTTCAACTCAAAGTTCAATTTCAAACTCACTTGCTGCCGACGTTTATAAAAGGATGGGCGCGGTAAGAATCGTTTTAGCTCGTGAATGTTCATTAGACGAAATTAAAAAGATTCGTGCAAAAATGGATTTAGAAATTGAAGCATTTGTTCATGGTGCAATGTGTATTGCTGTAAGTGGAAGATGTTTTATGAGTCATCATTTATTTGGTAAAAGTGCAAATCGTGGCGAGTGCATTCAACCTTGCAGAAGAGAATATGAAGTTTATGACCCTGCAATTGGTAAATCGCTTATAATCGGAGAAGACTATGTTATGTCTCCCAAAGATCTCTGCACAATCGAATTTATTGATCAGTTAATTGAAGCAGGGATAGATTCATTTAAAATCGAGGGAAGAAAACGCGCACCAGAATATGTAGCAAAAGCGGTATCGGTTTACAGACAAGCAATTGATCTTTACTATCAACACAATCTTACAAAAGAAAAGAAAAAAGAATTATTAACAGAACTTGAAAAGGTTTATAACCGCGGGTTCTCATCAGGGTTTTATTTTAATATTCCAAGCTCCAATGAATATGCCGGTGTTGAAGGAAGCAAAGCAACTACTCGCAAGACTTATATCGGGAAAGTGCTTAATTACTTTAAAGATATTAATGTGGCGCACGTTTTAATAGAATCCGGACAGATTAAAACCGATGATGAAATTTTAATAATGGGTGAAACTACCGGGGTTCTCGAAATCAAAATTGACAAGATGAATGTAAATGATAAGCAAAATTCATTAGCTAAAAGGGGAGATGAAATAACATTACAGGTACCAGCGCTTGTAAGAAGAAATGATAAAGTTTATTTAATTGAGCAAGTATAACTGATGACAGGAATCGAAATAATTATTTATTTAGTTGGCGGATTGATAATGCTATTCATCGGAGCAGAGGGATTAGTTCGCGGCAGCTCAAATCTTGCAATAAAAATTGGCATCGCTCCGCTTGTTGTAGGGTTAACAGTAGTATCTTTTGGAACGAGTGCTCCGGAACTTGTTGTAAGTCTAAAAGCAGCTATTTCCGGTAACGGTTCAATATCGCTTGGAAACATTATCGGATCAAACATTGCAAACATTGCCTTGATACTTGGAGTTGCTGCATTGATCAGACCACTGAAAGTACACGCCAATGTTATAATGAGAGAAATACCAATTATGATAGCAATAAGTGTATTGCTGCTTATTCTTTTGATAGATGGTGAAGTTGGTTTTATAGATGGAATTATTTTGGTTGGAGGATTAATTATTTATCTGGTTGTTAATGTTATCCTGGCACGTAAAGAAAAAAATGCTGAGGTTGATGCTGAGTTTAAAGAAGGTCTTAAAAGTAAATTTGGAATCCCGCTATCAATAGTCTTTATAATTGTTGGTTTAGGTTTATTGTTATTTGGTGCAAATCTGTTTGTACAAAGTGCAGTTGTTATTGCAAAAATATTTAATGTTAGCGATGCAATAATCGGACTTACTATTGTTGCAATCGGAACAAGCCTGCCTGAGTTAATAACCTCCGTTGTGGCAGCATATAAAAAAGAAGCTGATATCGCTATCGGAAACGTAGTTGGGTCTAATATTTTTAATATTCTGGGAATACTGGGAATTACTGCACTGGTAATTCCAATCAGTTCTTTAGGAATTAGCTACGTTGATTTAGGAGTGATGTTGTTTACGGCAATCATTTTATTTCCACTTAGCAGAACTGGATTTTCAATCTCAAGATTTGAAGGTGCCTTTCTGCTTGCCGGATATGCAGGATATATCTATTACTTAGTCCCTTAATAAATTTATTTTATTAATTTATCCCTTTCCTTTGCATAAAGTTCAACTGCATCGGTAATTATTTTATAAGCGTCTTCTCTTCCGAGAAACTGCTCAACTATAACCTGCTTATGTTCTAACTTTTTATAATCTTCAAAAAATCTTCTTAACTCAACAACAGTATGCGGCGGCAGTTCTGAAATATCATTTATATAATTAACTGCCATATCATTATTTGCCACTGCAACAATCTTGTCATCTTGCTCATCATCATCGAGCATGTGCATAACGCCAATTACCTTTGCTTCAATAATTGATAGTGGATCAACATCGATTGAGCATATTACCAGGATATCCAGCGGGTCTCTGTCATCACAATAAGTTTGTGGAATAAATCCGTAATTAGCCGGATAATGTACAGAAGAATAAAGTACACGATCTAATCTTAAAAGACCGCTTGCTTTATCAAGCTCATATTTACCTTTTGATCCTTTTGGAATCTCTATAATTGCGTTAACGTTTCTTGGTACATCTTTACCGGATGCAACCGAGTGCCAGGGATTTGCTGAATATATTTTCATAATGTTTTATATAAGAAATAATTGAACGATAATAAAAATTGGAAGTAGAATTATAAGTGAAAACTTAAACATATAGCTAAAAAAATCAGGCATCTTAATGTTATTTTCTTCTGCTACTGCCTTAACCATAAAATTTGGTCCGTTACCAATGTAAGTCATAGAACCAAAAAATACTGCAGCCGTTGAAATAGCTTTCAGCAATTCCTCAGGAATGCCTGCAACAAGATTACCGGTTGTGATTCCTAAACCCAGGGCTAAAGAATGAAACGTTACAGCTGTTGGTGTATTATCAAGAAAACTGCTTAACAATCCAGTGTAATAATAAAATTGGCTTACTGATTGTACACCAAGATGTTTTGCATTTACTTCAAGATAAAGCAGGGCAGGAACCATCGTAACAAAAATTCCAAAGAATAAATACGCAACTTCTTCAATAGGATGCCAGGTAAAGTTATTCGAAACTCTTAAAAGTTTAGGAGTAAATTGCATAGATAGCACAGCCATTAAAGCAATCACCGCTTCTCTGACAAATTTTAAATATGGATTGATATTGATAAATGATAGATATTGTTCGTTAATAAATGCAACTGCAAGAACAACGCCGATTAGGAAAATAAAATTTCTTTTTCCTTCGATTTTTATCGGGCGAATATTGGTTTCATCTCTTGTTATTGCTGATGCGGGCTCTTTTTTATAAAAGTGTCTGTCAACAAAAAAGTAAATGATTAATAATAATGCATTGGTTACAAACCACTCCGGAGCCAAATGCATAAACCAGGTAAAGTGTGCACCGCGCAAGTACATCATAAATAAAGGTGGATCGCCAAGAGGAGTAAGTAAGCCGCCGCAGTTTGCAATGATACCGATAAAGAAAAGTATAGTGTGAACTTTAAATGTTCTTTCCTTATTCGTTTGAATAACAGGGCGTATTAGTAACATTGCGGCGCCTGTTGTTCCCATAAATGAAGCAAGCACAGCACCAATTCCTAAAAATAATGTGTTGATTGACGGCTTTGCTTCGATATCCCCTGTTAATAAAATCCCACCGGTAATTGTAAATAACGCACCTAATAAAATGATAAATGGGACGTAATCAAAAACCATAGTATCTATTAGCTTTTCAGAAAGATTACCAGTAATCAAGTAAATTATAACCGGTATGCTCAAAATGATTGCCACGTAAAGTTTGTTTTTATTCTTTTCCCAAAAGTGATTCCAGAATAACGGAAAAACAGCAATTGATAAAAGCATCAACACAAAAGGTAATATGCTTATTAAAGGTATTTCTACTTGAGGAATGTGTTCCATAATTCACTTTCTAATTTTACCAGACGAATTAAATTTTAAGTGTAAACCTAAAGAAAATTTCATTAAAAAATTGAAGTTTATTCCATTCACTAACATTGGTGGATCACAACTTTTTCCTTTTCATTCTTAACTTTGATAAGCTTATTCAAATCAGTATTTTTCCAACCAAAATTTCAATCAAACAAAAATTATTAAGAAAAGTATTTTATGAGATTATCGAAATATTTTGTTCCTACTCTTAAAGAAGTTCCCAATGATGCGGTTGTAGTTAGCCATATTTTAATGCTGCGATCAGGAATGGTTAGAATGTTATCTGCAGGAATTTATTCTTTTCTTCCACTTGGTTATAGAGTTGTAAAAAAAATCAGTGAAATTATCAGAGAAGAAATGGATGCAATTGGTGGACAGGAGTTTCATCTTCCGGCATTAAATCCAAAAGAAATTTGGGAAGAAACAGGAAGAGTGGAAGCTTTTGGTGATACTTTATTTCACATTAAAAATCGTGATTATGTTTTAGCTCCGACTCACGAAGAAATTATGACCTTTCACGCACGTAATGTTGTTAAGTCTTATAAAGATATGCCGCAAATCTGGTATCAGATACAAACAAAGTTTAGAAATGAACCACGGCCAAGAAGTGGAGTGATTCGTGGCAGGCAATTTTTAATGAAAGATGCTTACAGCTTTGATACAAGCTGGGAGGGACTTGATAAATCCTATGAACTGCACGATAAAGCGTATAGAAAAATTTTTGACCGATGTGGATTAAAATATTTTGTCGTTGGTGCATCAAGCGGTGCAATGGGCGGAACAGGGTCGGAAGAATTTATGGTTAAATCTTCTGCGGGTGAAGATACAGTTGCTTATTGCGAGTCGTGTGGTTATGCAGCAAACGTTGAAGTAGCTACATCAAAAATTGATTCTGTTGAAAGAGATAATGAAAGCAAATCTATCTATGAAATATCAACACCTAATGTTCACTCAATTGATGAGCTTTGTGAATTTTTAAAAATTGAGGAAACACAATGTGCAAAATCAAGAATTTATATTCACAATGAAAAACCTGTTTTAATATTAATGCTTGGTAATGATGAGGTTAATGAAACAAAGCTTGAGAAATTTCTTGGTGGTGCTATTCGTCCTGCACATCCAGAAGAATTAAAAGATATTTCTGGTGCCGATGCTGGTTCTATTGGTCCTGTAGGATTTTCAGGAAGAATAATTGCAGATAATCGTTTGAAAGATGCCAATAATATGTTCAGCGGTGCTAACAAAAATGATTATCACATTGGCGGAATTGATTTTAAACGCGACATTCCAACAATTGAATATGCAGATTTCAGAATTGTAAAATCAGGCGAGGGGTGTCCCCGGTGTGAAAAACATCTTGCAGTTTTTCCTGCGATTGAACTTGGACATATTTTTAAACTCGGTACTAAATACTCCGACGCGATGGGTGCAAATTTTCTTGATGAAAACGGGAAAGAGAATCCGATAATTATGGGAAGTTATGGAATTGGGGTTGAGCGCGTAATGGCTTGTTTCATTGAGCAAAACCATGACGAGAATGGAATTGTATGGAATAAAATTCTTGCACCTTTTCAGGTTCATTTAATCGGTTTGAATTTGAAGAAGCAGGAAATTGTAGCTGCATGCGAGAAAATTTATTCCGATTTAAGTAAGCAGGGAATAGAAGTTTTATTTGATGATCGTGATGTGACTGCAGGATTTAAATTTAATGATGCTGATTTACTTGGAATGCCGATTCAGGTTGTAATTGGTGAGAAGAAACTAAAAGAAAATAAATGCGAAGTTAAAGTAAGAAAAACCGACGAACGATTTGATGTTGAGTTG